>JAGAFQ010000004.1 GCA_017612495.1 Clostridia bacterium | reverse complement strand
TTCTTTTTCTTTCTCATTCTCATATTGAAGATCTCCTTTATTTCGGTCGAGTAATTATATCATAGTATTAAATTCAAATCAACGAATATTTTTTGAAAAGTTGAGCATCATAATAGCGGATATGCAATGCATATAACAATTTTGGGAGATGAAAAAGATGATCGTTGACAGAATTGCTTTAGTTCTTGCAATTATCGGCGCGCTCAACTGGGGCGGTATCGGACTCTTTCAGTTTGATACGGTAGCCTGGATCTGCGGCGGTGTTTCAACTGTCGCCGCGCGCATTATTTATACGCTTGTTGCCATTGCCGGCATATGGTGTATTTCGCTTTTGTTCCGTGCAAGAGACGAATTTTGCGAGAAAGAACACTAATAAAAAACAGGGCAACGAAGTTGCCCTGTTTTTTAATTCAATATATTGTCAAAAAGCGAAAGATCGAGTAAATCTTGCTCGTATTGATAATAGAGATCGTGCGTTTCTTTATCCATTTGGCAATACGTGTGTCTTAAAGTGTTTTGTCTTACGGGGTCATCGTGCGTTGTATCATAAAAATACATATCTCCGTCAACGAGGGCAACGTTCCATGCGTGCAATACCTGCTCACTGTCAAAGCTTATCTTATAGCCGACAAGTGTGTGTGCTTTTATTCCGGCTTCGCGGCAAAGCATATTGAATGCGGCAGAATAGCCCTGGCATACCGCAAGACCGTTTTCGAAGACGCCCCAGGGTCTGAAACACGATTTTTCAATATCCGCCGCCAAATAACCGTCTATATCATATTCGGTGCAGAGAACGATGTAATCGTGAATGAAAATCAGTTTTTCAAGCTCGGTCATATCATCGCTTATGTTTTCTTTTATGATTAGTTTTGCGGCGGCTATACTTGCATCGCGCTTCTGGCGAAGCTCATTTATATCTTCCGTATACTGAAATTTGAAGAAATAATGCGTCGTGCCGTCTGTAAAGCGGTATGAAATGCTGTCATACAGGAAAATATCGGGATATATCTTCGCGTTCATAATATAGATTTCGCAGATTTTGTCGATGGGCAATGCGGATTCAAAATCTGCCATATCTTCAAATTCAAACGCAGTTACCAAAAAGAAATCAGATATTTCAAATTCGGCGTTAAGGCCGTTATTCTTGCGTTTTAAGAGTTGATTGCGTTTATATTTATAGGGATTCGTCAGATAATCGAACGTGCGCGATATTATTTCGCAGGCCTCGGCGCGTGAGCAATTTGCACTCGGGTCGGAATATAACTTTCCGTCATCGCCGCGCCTGCCGAGTATCAAATATTCACGGTAAAGGCGAAGAGTATTTGCATCAGCATCGTCGCAAAAAGGCGAATATTGCGAATCGTTCGTGATACCCAGCGCATTCACGATATATCTTGCCATATCGGCACGGGTAATATATTCTTCGGGATCTGCGGTTTCATATTCATCTTCGTCAAATATCAGCATTATATTTGCAAGATAGAAATAGGGCTCCGACCAGTGAGCGGGATTTTTTGAAAGTCGGTCGTATATTTCAATATCTTCATCCGAAAGATCGTCTGTTCCTATTGCGCAGACGAGAGTTTTTATGAATTCACATCTCGATATCGGCGCTCTCGGCAAAAATGTTTTGTCGTCTCTGCCGTGAATGATGTTAAGTTCCATCAGGTTTTTGAGCGTATCATAAAACCAATCGGCCTCTGTTACGTCAGAAAGCTCGGATATATCGACATTTTCGTGAAGATCTCGGTTATCTGCAAAGGCGTCAAGACAAAATGAAGATGATACGAAAAGTATGCACAAAAAGATAACCGTGAATTTTTGTATTCGTTTCATTTTGACACCTCCTTTATATTTTCAATATATCACATTTGACGTGAAATATAAATAGAAAAATTAAATTTTTTTGTGTTAAACAAAATGCTTGACAGACTGAAAATTTTATGATATTATATGTAAAGTGAATTGCTTGACACGTTGAAAGGAGCGGTAATTGTGCATCAGAAAGATTTGAACATTGCCGTTTTGCTCGACTTTTACGGCGATTTGCTTTCGCAAAAGCCCAAAACTTTCCTCGAATGCTATTATAACGACGATATGTCGCTTGCCGAAATTGCCGATATTTACGGCATTTCGCGTCAAGGCGTTTTGTCCGTCATCAAAAAAAGCAGAGAAGAGCTTATCGCTTTTGAATCAAAGCTCTCTCTTTCTCAAAAATACAAAGACGGCAAAATTGAGGCAAAAGAGA
Source organism: Clostridia bacterium (assembly GCA_017612495.1). GTDB lineage: Bacteria > Bacillota > Clostridia > Oscillospirales > CAG-272 > RGIG8399. The sequence goes on along the minus strand of JAGAFQ010000004.1, from coordinate 1,780 downwards.
TGATAAAGCATATAACCGAACTTGCCGCTCTCATCTCGCCCGATGATCAAGCCAAGGCAAAGCAGCATATCGATGCGCTTATGACTTGTTTCGAATCGCACAGTTAAAAGGAGTAGATATGTTTCAGAATCTCGTAGATAAGATGTCTAATGCTTTTAAGCTTTTCAGAAGCAAGGGCAAGCTCACCGAAAACGATATAAAAGAAGGAATGCGCGAAATAAAACTTGCGCTTCTTGAAGCCGACGTAAACTTCAAGGTCGTCAAGGCATTCATTGCCGCCGTTTCGGAAAGAGCGCTCGGCGCAGACGTTTTAGAAAGTCTTTTACCGGCTCAACAGATCGTCAAGATAGTGAACGATGAACTCATAAAGATAATGGGCGAATCGTGTTCAAAACTCAACATTTCGTCCGCTCCGCCGACAGTCGTTTTGATGTGCGGTCTTCAAGGCTCGGGCAAAACGACTCACAGCGCAAAGCTTGCCGCTTATTATAAAAAGCAGGGCAAACGTCCCCTTTTGGTCGCCTGCGACGTTTACCGACCCGCGGCGGTCGAGCAGCTTTGTGTTTTGGGCAAACAACTTGACATTCCGGTCTATTTTGAAGAGAATTCAAAATCGCCCGTCGAAATAGCGCAAAACGCCGTTTCTTTTGCCAAGAAAAACCAACTTGATATGGTATTTATCGATACCGCCGGACGCCTTCACATAGATGAAGAGCTTATGGCGGAACTCGTAAATATAAAAGAAAAAACTGATCCTGCCGAGATATTGCTCGTTATCGATGCTATGATAGGCCAGGATGCCGTCAACGTCGCAAAAGCCTTCAATGATCTTTTGTCTATCACCGGTGTTGTGCTTTCCAAAATGGATGGCGATACCCGAGGCGGTGCCGCGCTTTCGGTAAGATATATCACCGAAAAGCCCATCAAATTTATCGGTACGGGCGAAAAACTCGATGCTATCGAGGTGTTCTATCCCGATAGGATAGCATCGCGCATACTCGGTATGGGCGACGTTATGAGCATCGTTGAAAAAGCACAGCAGGCTTATGACGAGAAAAAAGCTTTGGAACTCGAAAAGAAGATGAGGGAACAAACCTTTACCCTCGAAGACTTTTTGGAACAGTTCTCAAGTTTGCGCTCCATGGGCCCTCTCGATCAGCTGCTCGGCGCTATGCCCGGGGTCAATCCCGGAGCTCTCAAAGACGCCAAAATTGACGAAAAGGCCATCGACAGAGTTGAGGCCATAATTCTTTCAATGACACCCGAAGAAAGAACTAATCCCGCTATTATCCAGGCTTCGCGTAAAAAGCGCATCGCTACGGGATGCGGTATGAAAGTCGAGGATGTAAATAAGCTTTTGAAGCAATACGATCAAATGAAAAAGATGATGAAGCAAATGTCAAACGGTTCATTTGGCAAATTCGGCAAATTCAAATTGCCTTTTTGATAAGTTATTTTAATTATTGCAAATAATTTTAAAATAAAATATTTAATTTTTCGGAGGAAAAACAAATGGCAACCAAAATCAGACTTAAAAGAATCGGAGCAAAGAAGAATCCTTTCTACCGTGTAGTGGTTTCGGATTCACGTTCACCCCGCGACGGCAAATTCATTGAGGAAATCGGCACTTTCGATCCCCTTAAGGATCCTGCAGAAATCAAAATCGATGCTGAAAAGGCAAAGAAATGGCTTTCTACCGGTGCAACCGCTACCGATACCGTAAAGGCTCTTCTTAAAAAGTCCGGCATTATCGACTGATCGGAGGTCGGCATGATAGAAC
>JAGAFQ010000039.1 GCA_017612495.1 Clostridia bacterium | reverse complement strand
AGCGGGATCAAGGTCGGTGGCGGCGGTGATCTTGCCGCCGTTTTGCGCCGTCGCCGCAATGGAACGTGCGTCCATTAAAGCAACGGATGCTATCTGCCCGTCAGAGGGCTTTGAGCCTTCGCGGTTGGGAAAGTTTCTTGTGGAATGGCGGATGCTGAGACCTTTGTTTTGAGGCACGTCGCCCGCGCCGAAGCAGGGACCGCAGAACGCAGAACGCAAAGTGACGCCCGCGCTCATAAGCTTTTGTGCGCATCCGTTTTTCATAAGTTCAAGGAAAACCGCCTGACTTGCGGGATAGACCGAAAGATTGAAACTGCCGATACCGCTCTTTTCAATGATATCCGCCGCGGCGCAGAGGTTATCGAAAATGCCGCCGGCGCATCCTGCGATAACGCCCTGATCGGCATAAAGCGCGCCGTCTTTGACTTTATCGACAAGCGAGAAATCAGCGGCTTTCTTGCCGAGCGTCTGCTTTGCATCCTCTTCGACTTTGTGAAGGATATCGCAAAGATTTTCGTTCAAATCGCGTATGGAATATACGTTGCTCGGGTGGAAGGGGAGCGCTATCATCGAATCTATTTTTGAAAGATCGACATTCAAAGCGCCGTCGTAATATGCGCCGTTTTCGGGCGAAAGTTTTTTGTAGTCTTCGGGGCGATTGTGTATCTTATAATATTTTTCGGTTTTTTCATCGGTCATCCAGACAGACGAAAGGCAGGTGGTCTCGGTGGTCATAACGTCGATGCCGTTTCTGAATTCTATCGGCATATCATAAATTCCGTCACCGACGAATTCAAGCACGCAGTTTTTGACAAATCCGTCGCCGAAAACGTTGCCGATAATGGCAAGGGCAACGTCCTGCGGTCCGACACCGGGGCGCACTTTGCCGAAAAGATTTATTGCTATCACCTTCGGCGCGGCAATATCGTATGTGCGGCAGAGCAGCTGCTTTACGAGCTCGGGGCCGCCCTCGCCGATCGCCAAGGTGCCCAAAGCGCCGTATCTTGTGTGGCTGTCGGAGCCTAAAATCATCTTGCCGCAGCCCGACATCGTCTCACGCATAAATGAGTGGATGACCGCCTGATGCGCCGGAACGTAAATTCCGCCGTATTTCTTTGCGGCAGAAAGACCGAAGATGTGGTCGTCTTCGTTTATCGTTCCGCCGACGGCGCAAAGAGAGTTATGGCAGTTCGTCAAAACGTAAGGCACGGGGAACTTTTCAAGTCCGCTTGCCCTTGCCGTCTGAATGATGCCGACATAGGTTATATCGTGCGATGCCATACAGTCGAATTTGATCTTCAAGTTTTCACTGTCGCCCGATACGTTGTGCGCGGAAAGTATCTTGCGCGCGATGGTGCCGCCCTTTGCCGTTTCTTTGCACAGTTTTTTGCCGAGCAGTTTTTCCGCTTCGCTTTCGTTTTCATAAAGCTTGCCGTTTATGTAATAAACACCGCTTTTTGCTCTTGTGATCATAAGAAAACCTCGTTTGTTGATATAATGTAATATTATACACAAAAACCGCATTATTTTCAAGTGTTTTGCCGATATTGACACAACTGAATTTGCGGTGCTATAATATATAAAAATCTCAGCGTCATTTCTCACACAGTTATTTGTGCCGCCGTATGGCGACGGAATGGAGTTTATAATGGAATTTTACAATTCAAAGACCGATAAACGCACCTGCTATGTCGGCGAACTCACAAAAGATGATATCGGCAAAAGAGTCAGCGTCGCGGGCTTCGTTCAAAGACAGCGCGACCTCGGCTCACTTATATTTATAGATCTGCGCGATCGCACGGGCATTTTGCAGCTCGCTTTCGACGAAAAGACCGATAAGGCCGTTTTCGACAAAGCGTTCGCTATCCGCTCCGAATACGTTATTTGCGCAAAGGGTGTTGTCAGAGCCAGAGGCGAGGGCGCCGTCAACAAGAATATCAAAACGGGCGAGATCGAAGTCGCGGTCGATGAACTCAAGATCCTTTCCGCCGCTATGACGCCTCCTATCGAGGCTTCTAACGAAAAGGACGAGAGGGGCGAGGTCAAGGAAGAATTGCGCCTCAAATACCGTTATCTCGATCTGCGCCGTCCCGAACTTCAGAAGAACTTATATATGCGCCATCTCATCGCAAAGGTGACCAGAGATTATTTCTATGAAAACGGATTTTGGGAAATCGAGACCCCTATGCTCATAAAGAGCACGCCCGAGGGCGCGCGCGACTATCTTGTGCCCTCACGCATACACAAGGGAAGTTTTTACGCTTTGCCTCAATCTCCCCAGATATACAAACAGCTGCTTATGGTAGCGGGATATGACAGATATATCCAGCTTGCACGCTGTTTCAGAGACGAAGATCTGCGTGCCGACCGTCAGCCCGAATTCACGCAGATAGACCTTGAAATGTCATTTGTCGATATGGACGATATCCTTGAGATGGTCGAGGGATACGTAAAGCGCCTCTTTGATGAGGTGATGAATATGACTCTGCCCGAACATTTTGTGCGTATGACTTATGCCGAGGCTATGGAGCGTTTCGGCTCCGATAAGCCCGATACCCGTTTCGGTATGGAGATATGCAATATCTCGGATGAGGTAAGCGCATCGGGATTTTCGGTCTTTGCCGACACAGTCAAAAACGGCGGCAAGGTCTGCGGCATCGTTGCAAAGGGTGCCGCCGATAAACTCAGCCGCAAGGAAATAGACAAGCTTGCCGAATATGCAAAGGGCGTCGGCGCAAAGGGACTTGCCTATATCCGCTATAACGAAGATGTGCCCAACTGCTCGTTTGCAAAGTTCCTCGGCGAGGGCGAGCTTGAAAAGATAATGGCAAAGCTCGACTGCCGAAAGGGCGACGTCGCTTTGATCATTGCCGACAAGCAGAGCACGACTTATCCCGTTTTGGGTATGCTCCGCACAAAGCTTGCAAAACAGCTCGGCATCATTCCCGAGGGCAAGTTCAATTTCCTTTGGATAACCGAATTCCCGTTCTTCGAGTGGGATGAGGAGAGCAAGACCTGGGTCGCCATGCACCATCCTTTCACGATGCCTATGGAACAGTATCTTGACACGATGTCAGAAGATCCCGGCTCGGTCAAGGCGAAGTGCTATGACCTTGTATTGAACGGAATCGAACTTTCATCCGGCTCTATCCGCATCACCGATTATAAATTGCAGCAAAAGATGTTCGAGGCTCTCGGAATGACAGACGAAGAGATCGACGCGAAATTCGGCTTTTTGGTCGAGGCATACAAATACGGCGCGCCTCCGCACGGCGGCTGCGCTCTCGGTCTTGACCGCCTGGCAATGCTTATGTGCGGCGCCGATTCTTTGCGCGACATCGTTGCTTTTCCGAAAGTGCAGAACGCGAGCGAGATCATGTCGAACTGCCCGACTCCGGCAGACGAAAAACAGCTTTGCGATCTCGGCATCGGCGTTTTGAAATCAAAAGAATGAAAAAATCCGTCCGGGAGCTTTCCCGGGCGGAATTTTACTATGCGGCAAAAGCGGTAAAATGCGCCGTACTTGACAAGTATGTGCGGATATGATATACTATGCTTGAAAATAAGAAACACAAGAAAGGTTTTTCATTCATTTTTATGGAACACTGTGATACGGACGGTATAGCCCGAAGTACCGAGTTGAACTTAATATAGAATTTAAGCATAGATCGTGTCGGCAAGAGCCGATATCGGTATATGCTTTTTTGCGTTTCCTTGATAAATCATAATTATTTAATTTGGAGGAAAATCGATCCTATGGATTACCCCGGGCCTGATACGATCATTGCACAAATCATTTTACAGCTTTTGCTTATTTTTTTGAACGCGGTATTCGCGTGCGCCGAGATCGCGGTTTTGTCGTCGAGCGACTCAAAGCTCGAACAGCTTGCCGCAGACGGCAACAAAAAAGCAAAAAAACTTGCAAGAATCAAAGAGCAACCCGCAAAATTCTTATCGACCATACAAGTTGCCATCACCCTTTCGGGCTTTTTGGCGAGCGCATTTGCGGCGGATAATTTCTCATATCTCATCACGAATGCCTTAAAGGATAAAATAAACATACCCGAAAACGTTATAGACACCGCGGCGGTCATTCTGATAACCTTGCTGCTTTCATATATCACGCTTATTTTCGGCGAACTCGTGCCGAAGCGTCTTGCCATGAAAAAGCCCGAAAAAACGGCGCTCTCGGTAACGCCTCTTGTAAGTTTCGCGTCAAAGCTTTTTGCGCCCATCGTATGGCTTTTGACGGTCTCAACGAACGGGGTTTTGCGCCTTTTCGGCATTGACCCGAACGAGCAGACCGAAGATGTCACCGAAGAAGAGATAAGAATGATGGTCGATGCCGGCAGCGAAAACGGTACGATCGACGAAGAGGAAAAAGAGATAATCCACAACGTCTTTGAATTTGACGATATCGACGCCGACCAGATAGCGACACACAGAACAGATATCGCGCTTTTGTGGACAGATCAGACCCCCGAAGAATGGGAACAGATCATTCACGACAGCCGTCACACGCACTATCCTCTCTGTGAAGAAAATATCGACAACGTCGTGGGCGTTCTCAATGCAAAGGACTATTTCAGACTTTCAGATAAAGACAGAGATACCATCATAAAAGAGGCGGTAAAGCCTGCATATTTCGTGCCCGAAAGCGTCAAGGCAGACGTGCTTTTCCGCAATATGAAGCAAAAGCGCGAATATTTTGCGGTCGTGCTCGATGAATACGGCGGAATGACGGGCATCGTCACGATGACGGATTTAATAGAATCCATAATCGGCGATATCTATGATGATGACGGCGACGGATGCGCCGATGAGGAGATCGAAAAGCTCTCCGACGACACCTGGCGCATAAGCGGAGGCGCGGCGTTCGACGACGTTTGCGAGGCGCTTGACATAAGCCTTGACGGCGAAGACTGCGACACCTTCGGCGGCTATATCATGGGTATGCTCGGCTCGGTCCCCGAGGACGGTTCCAAGGCGGAATTCGAGAATGAACTCTTCTCTGTGAGCGTCACCGAGATAAAAGATCACGTCATTGAAAAAATGACCGTTATCAAAAAGCCGCAGCCCGAAGAGGGAGAATAAGAATAAGAACACGAAAAAGACTGCGCAGGCAGTCTTTTTTGTTGAAAAGTATCGCAGATTATGATAAACTTATCAAAAAGGGGGGCGGCAAAATGGATATGCACACCGATATTCGCTATGTCAAAGGCATAGGCGAAAAACGCGCAAAACAGCTTCAAAAGCTCGGCATCGTTGACGTCGAGAGCCTTTTGCGGCATTTTCCGAGGGCATATCAAGACAGACGCCCGAAGCCGCTTTGCGAGATAGAAGACGGCGAGATCGCCGCCTGCATTTTGACCGTGGGCACGGAGCCGCACATGGCGACGCTCAAAAGAGGACTTAATTTGATAAAATTCAACGTCTTTGACGGTGCGTATAACTGCACGGTGACGTTTTTCAATCAGCCGTACGTCAAGGACGTGTTCCGCCGCGGCGCGATATACCGCTTTTACGGCAAGTTCAAAAAGATGGGCAGAAGCTATGCGCTCACGTCTCCGATATTTGATACGGTGATACCCGGCAAAGAGGAATATTTGCAGGACCTTTATGCCGTATATCCGCTGACCGAGGGCATCACGCAAAACGTGTTGCGCAAAGCCGTCGGCGAGGTACTGTCCTTGGCATATTCGAGCGGACTTCTCGACTTTGCCGATACGGTATCTGAAAAAATACGTGAAAAATACAATATTGAGCCGATAAAAGATGCCTATTACGGCATACACTCTCCGAAATCGGAAATTGAACTCGAAGCGGCAAAAAAGGCGTTCATTTTTGAAGAGCTTTACGTCTTTGCCGCAGGAGTGGCGATCTCGCGTCAAAAGCGCAGAAAAAAAGACGTTCTGCCGTTTTCCGACGTGGATATGAAGCCGTTTTTCGATAAGCTCCCCTTTGAGTTCACAAGCGCTCAAAAGCGCGCTTTTGACGAAATATACAACGATATGGTAAACGGCAAACACCCGATGAACCGTCTGCTTTCGGGTGACGTCGGCTCGGGCAAGACCGCCCCTGCGGCGGCGGGCGCTTACGTGGCGCTCAAAAACGGATATGCCGTTTGCATCATGGCACCTACCGAAATATTGGCGCGTCAGCACTTTCTTGATCTTTCGCCGCTTTTCGAGTCGCTCGGCTATCGGTGTGAGTTGCTTATCGGTGCGCTTTCGGCAGCGCAGAAGCGAAAGATAAAAGATGAGGTCGCATCGGGAGAGGTACGTCTTATCATAGGCACGCACGCGCTTTTATCGGATAATTTCGACGTGCCGAATCTCGGTCTTGTCATAACCGATGAACAGCACCGCTTCGGTGTCGATCAGCGCTCACAGCTTCAAAAAAAGGCGGAAAAATGCCATTCGCTCATTATGTCGGCAACGCCGATACCGAGAACGCTCGCGCTTATCATGTTCGGCGAAACGGAGCAGTCGGTCATTGACAAGCTGCCGCCGTCAAGGCAAAGCGTCGATACTTTTTTGGTCGATGAAACATACAGAGAGCGCCTGAACGGATTTATACGCAAGCAGGTAAACGAGGGACACCAGGTATATATCGTTTGCCCCACTATCGAAGAAAACAAGAGCGACGAAGAAGAGGGCAGGCTTTTGCCGATGGACAAGATCTCGATGCTCGATATGCCCGTGCGTCCGCTTAAAGCGGCGGTGGAATACGCAAAGACGCTCAAAGAGGACGTGTTCCCCGATATAAATATCGAATTTTTGCACGGCAAAATGAAGAGCCGCGAAAAAGAAGAGATAATGGGCAGATTTGTGCAGGGAGAAACGAAAGTGCTCGTTTCCACCACTGTTATCGAGGTCGGTGTGAACGTGCCGAACGCAACGCTTATGATAGTCGAGAATGCCGAGTTCTTCGGACTTTCGCAGCTGCATCAGTTGAGGGGACGTGTCGGACGCGGAAATCATAAATCATATTGCGTGCTCGTTTCGGATACGCAAAATGAAGAATCGCGCCGCCGTCTTGACATAATGTGCAAAAATCACGACGGCTACGCCATCGCAAAAGAAGACCTCGATCTGCGCGGACCGGGTGACTTTTTCAAGGGGCAGGGCGACGGCGTGCGTCAGCATGGAAAACTCGATTTCAAAATGGCAAGCATGGCGCATGACGTAAAACTGCTTTCCGATGCGTTTGCCGCCGCCAACGAAACGATAAAAGACGACCCGAAGCTTGAAGCGGCAGAAAACGCGATACTCGCTCAAAAAATACAAGATGCCGACTTTACGGCATAAAATAGGGATTGTTGAAAAAGTCATCGGACTTTTTTAACAATCCCTATTTTAAGAGGATACCGAGCTTTTATAAGAGTATGATTTTTCTTTCCTTGCCTATCGTATCGCGCTTTTTCGTATCCTTGGGCAGGGAATTTGCCGAAATTATTTTATCCGTTGATACGTGATGGCGCTTTGCGATGCTCCAAAGCGTCTCGTCGGGGTCGGGGTAGTATATTTTAAGATCCGACGAAGCGCCGACGGAGGCAGAATATGCGGCATCTCCTTTTGAAACGGAACTTATATATTCTTCTTCGCTCTTGCAAAAGACCATGAGCGATACCGAAAGGTCATAATCGACCTTTACCTTTGACGAATCGTTTTTGTGTGTCACCTTCAAGGTCGAAAAGTCGCAAAGGATGTCGGGAGTGCCCGAGGGAGTGATACCCGCGCAGTCACATTCATAGCTGAACGGCTTTTCTTCTTCAAGCGATACGATCTCTCCGCTTTGAGTTTTGATAAGGGCATATACCTTGAAGCTGCCGCCTACGGCTATGCCGTTTTGCTTTGCACGTTTTTCAGTCACTTTCGGCTTCACATAAACGTCAAGGACCTTGTCGATGCCGTCGTTTGCCGCTCTTAACGTTATGGAATCTGAAAAGTTTGAAACGGTATTCTTCAAAAGCTTTCTGCATTCGATCTTGTCGGTCTTCAATAAAACGTCGCATTCTTCCGAAAAAGCATCTTCACAGACGGATATTATCTTGTTTTGCGCCGATATGCACCGAACGTTTACGCCGAGTGAGATATCTACGATGCGCATACTGCCGAAGGTGTCTATATCTGCCGAAATGTCGATATCTCCGATGCTTGCGGTGCAAAAACATTCGCATTCGCCGCCCCCGCCGTTTTCGTTTTCGATCTTTATTTCAAAGGGCAAAGAGGTCTTGTAATATTGTAAAGAGGGCGCCTCGTTTTCGCTTTCTTCGGAAAGATATAAAAGGTTTATTGCCACGTTTATCGAAATATCGGTGCCGTCATTCGTGCATTTTGCCGCAATGACCGAGCAAAATGCCGTGCAGTTAAGGATCTTGCCGATAGACGGCATATCGGAGGGAATTTCAAATTCGCCTTTCTGTATGCAGTTATCGGTGCCGTAACATTTGATCTCGCGGTTGACAACGTCGCGGCACAGTTTTTCCAAGCGCAGATCGTCATCGTTTTTTATGTCGATGGAAGAGGTCGTTATCACGTCGCTTTCCATGGTGACGGTAGATGAAAGCTCGATCTTGCGCGGAGATGTCAGCGTATATCTTACGCCCGAAACGCTCGGCTTGAAGATGACCGTCGCATCGCCGAGGGCGCCGATATCACTTTGGTGATCGAATTGAGATGAGAGCGAGAGGGCGCGGGGCAGGTTTTCGGGATCGAGATAGACTATGCGGTATATGACCTGCCCCGAATATTCGGCATTGTCGCCGTTTATGAATTTTGCGCTCTTGCCGATATCGGCATTTACTCTCAAAACCGAGGATATTTCCGGCAGATATTCCGGTACGGTAAATTCTTTTTTGAGCGCATATTCTTTCGTTTCTCCGCTTTTGGTGCTCTCAAAGGTGCTTGCATTTATTATTTTGCTCATTAAATCGTTGATGTTCGGCATATTTTCGCCTCCGATGATTTTTTGTTCTGTGCAATGATATGAAATGAGCAAAAAAAATATTACAAAACCGTATTTTAGGGCATAAAAAAAGGTCGCCGAAGCGATCTTTTTTATATCTTTCATACTTGCAATTCAAAATCTTCGCACGCGCTCAATAAGTCGGCGTTGCGTTTTAAGAGCGGATATACCGTATCTGAAAGAAATTCGTCTGTCTGCGATGCGGCTCTGCCCGTATAGAGCGAGGGCTCGAGCAGTTTTTCAAGTTCCGCTTTGCTTATGCCGAAGCGCTCGTCGGCGGCAATGAGATCTATAAGATCGTTGTCTTTGCCGAGTTCTTTTACTCTTTTGCCCGCCTCCATGGAATGTTTGCGTATAAGCTCGTGCATCTTTTGTCTGTCGCCGCCGCGCATAACGCAGTCCATCAAGATGTTTTCACTTGCGATAAAGGGCAGCTCCGCCGTAATGCGCTTTTTTATGATCTCGGGATAAACCACGATGCCGCTTGAAACGTTTATATAGATGTTGAGGATCGCGTCGGCGCACAAGAATGCCTCCGATATGGCGATGCGTCTGTTTGCGCTGTCGTCGAGCGTGCGTTCAAGCATCTGGCAAGCGGCGGTATTCGCGCAGTTTTGCATATCGGATATGAGATAACGCGATAGCGCGCAGATCCTTTCGCATCTCATCGGATTGCGTTTATAGGGCATCGCGCTTGAGCCGACCTGACTTTTTTCAAAGGGCTCTTCAAGCTCCTTGAACGATTGCAGAATGCGCATATCCTCGGCGAATTTATACGAGCTTTCGGCAATTCCCGAAAGCACCTTGACGACTTTTGAATCGACCTTTCTCGAATAGGTCTGACCCGAAACGGGAACGCAGGCATCAAAGCCCATATCCTTTGCTATGAGCGAGTCAAGCTTTTTGACCTTTTCTTCGTCGTTTGAAAAAATTTCCATAAAGCTTGCCTGAGTGCCGGTAGTGCCCTTGCTTCCGAGCAGTTTTAGGTTCGACAAAACATAGTCGATATCTTCGATATCCGATACGATATCATAGAGCCACAGGGTTGCGCGCTTGCCGACCGTTGTCAGCTGCGCCGGTTGCAAATGCGTATAGCCGAGTGTCGGCAAAGAGCGATATTCCTTTGCAAAATCGGCAAGGTTCTTTGCGACCTTCAAAAGCTTTGCTTTGATGATCTTCAAAGCGTTTGCCATTATGACGATATCTGTGTTGTCGCCGACAAAGCACGACGTTGCACCCAGATGTATTATGGGGCGCGCCTTGGGGCAGATATCGCCCAAAGCCAGGATCTGCGCCATCACGTCGTGGCGTGTCTCTTTTTCATATTTTGCGGCGAGATCAAAGTCAACAGGCAGATCCGAAGCGGCTTCGAGTTCGGCTATCTGCTCGTCGGTTATGTTGACGCCGAGTTCTTTCTCTGCCTTTGCAAGCGACAGCCAAAGTCTTCGGAATGTCTTGAATTTGAATTCCTCCGAAAACAGATATTGCATGCGATCGCTTGCATATCGCGTCGAGAGGGGACTTTGATAACGGTCGTGTGACATTTCGGTTTCTGCCTTTCATCAGTATTTTTGTGTGTTTGCGCCGTAAAGGCGAATGCAAAAACTCACTCGGCGCTCTTTATAAGGACTTCGAGCGCGGCAATGCGTGCGCAGACCGACAAAACAGAGAGCGATTTTTCAAGTTCCTCTTTTGACGGATACGTCGGCGCTATGCGAAGATTTGAATCGTCGGGATCATAGCTGCCGGGGTACGTTGCGCCCGCCGCGGTGAGTGTGACGCCGACAGCTTTTGCAAGCTCATACGTGCGCTTAGCGCATCCGGGATGAAGATAAAGGCTGACAAAATAGCCGCCGCGCGGCTTATGGTAGTGCGCGATGCCGAGCTTTGTCAATTCGTCGAGCGATTTATACACCGCCTCGAATTTCGGTCTTAATATTTCGGCAAGTCCTTTCATGTGGCGCTTTATGTTCTCTGCCGTGCCGAAGTAGTTTACGTGGCGCAGCTGATTTAGTTTATCATAACCGATAGTCTGAACGGTCAAGGTCTTTTTTGCGTCTTCGAGGTTGCGCTTTGACATTGCCATTGCGGCGACTCCCGCACCCGGGAATGAGATCTTCGATGTCGAGACGAATTCTATCGCCATATCCTCTTTGCCGCGCTTTTTGAGTTCGTCAAAGATGTTCAAAAGCTTATCGGACTTATCGTATAAATCGTGAACGATATAGGCGTTATCCCAAAAGATCCTGAAATCTTCTGCCGCCGGTTTAAGGTCGGCAAAGCGCGAAACGACTTCGTCGGAATAGGTGATGCCGTCGGGATTTGAATATTTCGGAACGCACCATATACCCTTTACGAACGGATCGTTTTCAACGTATTTTTGCACCGCGTCCATATCGGGACCGTCTTCATTGAGCTTTATCGGTATCATCTGGATGCCGAAGTGCGAGCAGATGGCGAAATGGCGGTCATAACCGGGCGCGGGGCACAAAAAGCGCACGCAGGGCAGACGCGACCACGGCATAGAGCCGCAGATGCCCGAAACGTAGGCACGCATAACGGTGCCGAACATAAGATCAAGACTTGAGTTGCCGCCGACGAAAACGCAGTCCTCGTCGCACTCCAAAAGCTCCGAAAACAGCTTGCGCGCCTCGGGTATGCCGCAGAGGATGCCGTAATTGCGATAGTCGCTGTTCGTGCCGAAAGAGTCGCTTGTGAGCGGCGTATTCAAAAGCGGCATACAATATTCGAGCTGCTCCTTGCCCGGCTTTCCCCTTGCCATATTGAGCGATAAGCCGAGCGCTTTTATGCCGTCATATTCCTTGTTTGTCTTTTGAAGCTCACAAAGGAGCTCCTCTTTTGAAAGGGTGGTATAGTCTTTCATACGTTCTCCGCAGGATAAATCAAAATTCTGCCCAGCCGGCAGTTCTCGGGAAAGCTTCTACGTCGCGGATGTTCGATACGCCGGTGATATACATAATGAGTCTTTCAAAGCCGAGACCGAAGCCTGCGTGATGAGTGCCTCCGAAACGGCGCAGATCCATATACCAGCTGTAATCTTCGGGTTTAAGACCGAATTTGTCAATAGCGCGTTCGAGATAGTCGCATCTTTCTTCTCGCTGACTGCCGCCGATGAGCTCGCCGACACCGGGCACCAACATATCCATGGCGGCAACGGTCTTGTTGTCGTCGTTTAAGCGCATATAGAATGCCTTGATGTCTGCCGGATAGTCGGTGACGAAGACGGGTTTGCCGAAGATCTGTTCGGTCAAAAATCTCTCGTGTTCGGTCTGCATATCCATACCCCAGAATACGGGATATTCAAATTCGTGACCGCTCTTTTTGAGAAGCTCAATAGCCTCTGTATAGGTCACTCTGCCGAAATCGTTTGAAACGAGGTTGTTAAGGCGCTCCAAAAGGCCCTTGTCGATAAAGTTGTTGAAAAATTCGAGTTCGCCGGGGCACTGTTCCATAACGTATTTTATGACGTATTTTATCATCGCTTCGGCAGTTTCCATATCGTCAGAAAGATCTGCAAAAGCCATTTCGGGCTCTATCATCCAAAACTCTGCCGCGTGACGGGCGGTGTTTGAATTTTCGGCGCGGAAGGTGGGGCCGAAGGTATATACGTCCGAAAGCGCCATGGCAAAGCACTCTGCGTTGAGCTGACCCGAAACGGTAAGGTTCGTGCTCTTGCCGAAGAAGTCTTCTGAATAATCAACGCTGCCGTCCTCTTTTTTGGGAACGTTATTGAGATCGAGCGTCGTTACTCTGAACATCTCGCCTGCGCCCTCGCAGTCGCTGCCCGTGATAAGGGGCGTGTTGACGTAAGCAAAGCCGCGCTCCTGAAAGAATTTGTGAATTGCGAATGCGGCGACGGAACGGACACGGAAAACTGCGTTGAAGGTGTTCGCTCTGGGGCGCAGATGCGCTATCGTGCGCAAAAATTCAAGTGAGTGGCGCTTTGACTGAAGCGGAAAATCGGGAGTTGATGCCCCCTCTATCTCGATACACTCGGCTTTGATCTCAAAGGGCTGTTTTGCCTCGGGAGTCAAAACGAGAGTTCCTTTGACGATGATGGAGGCTCCGATATTCTGCTTTGCGACGGTTTTGTAGTTTTCAAGGCGATCGCTTTCAAAAACGATCTGCACGCTCTTGACGGTCGAGCCGTCGTTAAGCTCGATAAAACCGAATGCGTTGCTTGCGCGGATGTTTCTTATCCAGCCTGCAACGGTGACGTTTTTGCCGCCGTATTCGTTCATTGAGCGAAAAATTTCTTTGACATGAGTTCTTTCCATCTGTATCACACTTCCTTGAAGAATAATTATATAATAAAGCATTATATCACATACGATTATAAATTACAACAAATATTTGATATACAAATGCTTGACACTTACCGCGGCGGCGGGTAAAATAAAGGGGCAGAGGAGGGATAGGATGCTTATCGAATTCAAGATAGAAAAAAACGACGAGGGACAGCGCCTTGACAAATTTCTTTCAAAAAGCATTTGCAATATGCCCTCCGCGCTCATGTATAAATATATCCGCCAAAAGCGCATCAAGGTCAACCGCCACAGAGCCGAGCCCGGCCAGATGCTCGTTTTGGGAGATCTTGTGCAGGTCTTCGGAAGCGACGATCTTGTCACAAGATCGCATGCCGACGAAGCGTTTATGCACATTACGCCTAAAATTTCCGTTGTGTATGAGGATGAAAACATCATTCTTGTCGAAAAAGCGCCGGGAGTTATAGTCCATTCGGATGAAAACGAAAGCGGAGATACGCTCATCGATAACATAAAGGCATATCTCTATGCCAAAGGCGAATATATACCGAGCCGTGAAAACGCGTTCGCGCCCGCTCTTTGCAACCGCATAGACAGAAACACGGGCGGCATCGTCATCGCCGCAAAGACGGCGGCGGCACTGCGCTCGATGAACGAGGCGATAAAGCAAAACAAGCTCACCAAAAAATATCTTTGTGCCTGCCACGGCAAATTCGAGAAAAAAGAGGGCACCATACACAACTATCTGAAAAAAGACGCGATGCTCAACAGAGTTTCGGTTTTCGATAAAAAAACGACGAACAGCCGCGACGTGAAAGAGGCGATAACGAAATATCGCGTGATCGAAACGTCGGGCGAGCTTTCGCTTGTCGAGGTGGAACTCATAACGGGCAGAACGCATCAGATAAGGGCGCAGTTTTCGCATATGGGCAATGCGCTGCTCGGCGACGGAAAATACGGCAAAAACCGCGACGACAGAGCGATGGGGTATTCATATCAGGCGCTTTATTCTTATTCGCTCGATTTCAAAACGGGGCTTTTGCCTCCGCTCGAATATCTGCAAAACAAGCACTTTGAGGTAGATAAAAAGCACATCGACTTCATAAAAGAGTTTGAAAAAACGAACAGAAAAATCAACAATAAATAAAAAAAGCCAAAAAACTATTGATTTTTTTTTGACGGCGTGATATAATGCTCTTTGCTTATTTTAGAAGATACGTTGTTCAAAGCGACTTTTGAACAATATTCAAAAGATTTCGACAGGAGGTGTCGCGAAATGGCAAAGTGTGATCTCTGCGGAAAACATGTTGTATTCGGTTTGAATGTTTCTCACTCCAACCGCAAGACCAACAGAATGTGGAAGCCTAACATTCGAAAGGTAAAGGCATTGGTCAACGGTTCACCCAAGACTTTGAATGTATGCTCCCGTTGCCTTCGCTCCGGTAAAGTGACCAGAGCCGTTTAAGTGCAAAATTAAATACCCACCGCAAGGTGGGTATTTTTTGTTATTTCCGGGCGGTGCATTTTATATATCAAATCAAAGGGGGTAGTTAAAAATGAACGAAAAAATAAAGGTTTCGTGCATGGGCGACAGTCTGACCTGGGGCGACCATGCGACAAATCCCGAATTCTGTTCATATCCGGCGGTGATAAAAAGGATCGCCGGCGACAGATATGAGGTCAAAAACTTTTCAAAATGCGGTGCTTTCGCACATCTTATCGAGGGTGATGCGCACTCGTATTATTATCTTGACATAATGAAAAAAGCGCGCGATTTTGCGCCCGACGCGGTGCTTCTCATGCTCGGCTCGAACGACGCAAATCCCTATTGGCGCGTGGATGAAACGACGAGGGCGGAAGAATACGTGAAAGGTATGAAAAAGATCATATCCGCGCTTTCGGCGCTTGAAAATTTGCCGAAGATCTTTATCTGCACGTCCCCGTGGATCGCAAACCGCGAATGCGGATTTGTAAGAAATCTTGACAAGCTTGTAAAGATCCAGAGAGATCTTGCAGAAGAATACGGTTTTGACGTCATCGACACAAGAGAGTTCACGGCAGGGAAATATGAACTTTATGCCGAGGGCTTGCATCTTTGCGACTACGGTTATAAATGCCTTGCAAAATTCATTCTCGAAAAGCTTGACGCTTTTTACCTATGATTAGTATATTGACAATGATATT
>JAGAFQ010000038.1 GCA_017612495.1 Clostridia bacterium | reverse complement strand
TCAAAAACTCGATAAGTTTTTCTGCGACGATCCCAAAACGGAGGTGCGTTTGTCAAGACTCAAAACGACAGAAACGGTTGAGATCACGATTTTTTCCGGCTCCACCATTTTCAGAGCGGAGACGGAATCAAAATCGTTCAAAGAATCACTTGATAAATCGATAGATATACTCCAAAGACAGATAAGAAAAAACAAAACGAGGCTTGAAAAGAGAATATCCCCAAAAGCCTTTGAAGATAAATTTGACGACGTCGTTGAAGAAGAGGGAGAATACAAGATAAGCGAAAAGCATTTTGAAATGGCGCCGATGCCGAAAGAAGAAGCGATTTTGAGAATGAACCTGCTCGGCCATACGTTTTTCGTTTTCCGCGATGTCGCCGACGGTTTGATAAAGACGGCATATCTCAAAAAAGACGGCTCATACGGAATCATCATTCCCGAATAAAACGAAAAGGGGGGTTGTTAAAAAAGTCCGATGACTTTTTTAACAACCCCTTTTTATCAAAACAAGCGTTTATACAAATTTTCTCTTCCGTTTTTACCGCATTTTTCAATGACCTCGAGCGTTTCCAAAACGCGCAAAGCCGCGTATGCGCGATGCCGCGTCAGTTTCGATTCCTTTGAAAAATCGCGCACGGTGAATTTATCTGCCAGAGCGGGCGAAATAAAAGAATAATAGTCGCTCTTCTTTGAAAAATCCGTTTCGGAATATATGTCAACGGGCAGACGGTCGGCTCTTTGCGAGCCGCGTTTTCCGCCGTTTCCCCAGCCGTTTTGAATACGGTATTCTTCAATTTCCAATTTCACCGTGCGAAACGAGAGATTTTCCGTTTTGAGCAGAGGCAAAAGATGTATCTGCTCGCAGAGCAATAAAAAATCCGTGCCGAGCTTCGGCGATTTGCGCCTATCTGTCATAGCGCCCGTTTCGGGATCGATCCAGATAAGCCATTTCTTTTCTGCTATCGGATAGACCACCGTAACACGGTAGCCGTTATCGAGGAATTTCGGTATTTTCTTTTTTAACGGGAACATACCGCCCGTTTGCACTTCGATTATATCGTTTTCGTTTACGATATCGGCAACGGAGCCCGCCACCTTTATTTCGTGCTTTGAAAGATCGGGGCAATAATAGCGTTTGAGCGCGGCATGCAAAAGCTTTTCACTGTATGTGCCTATTCCGAGCGAGCCGTTTTGAAGCTCGGTGGTTTTGCAGATATCCAAAAATCTTTCTCTGTCCATATTGCTCCTTTTACTGTTTTTGCGATATATTTTTTATAAAATAAGCATACCATATATACCGACAAAAATCGACACTTTTTTGATATTTATCAAAAAACGGCATTTGACACGGCGTTTCATTTTTGATAGAATGTGTTGTGGCATTTTTTATAAAAGAGAGAATTTGATATGGAAGATTTTTTTATTGATAAAACGGTATATACGGGACGCCCTGAAAATGCCGACGGCAGGCTCCAGAAAGAAATAAGGACTTATGATCTTCTTGACAAGATAGGCATTGAGTTCAAAAGAGTCGATCACGCGCCCGCCGACACCATTGACAAGTGCATTGAAATCGAAAGTCTTATCGGCGTCGATGCGTGCAAAAATCTCTTTTTATGCAACCGCCAAATGACGCAGTTCTATATGCTTATGATGCCGGGCAGAAAGCCTTTCAAAACCAAAGATATAACGGGGCAGATAGGCTCTGCGCGTCTTTCGTTCGCACCGGAAGAAAAAATGCTCGAATATCTCGATATCACTCCCGGCTCGGTGTCGATCATGGGACTTGCCAACGATAAAAACAACAAGGTGCAGCTCATTTTCGATAAGGATATTTATGATTCCGAATACATACGCTGCCATCCCTGCATAAACACTTCCACGCTGAAAATAAAAACGGAAGATATTTTATCAAAATATCTTCCGTATATAAGGCATAAACCGCTCGTCGTAAAATTATAAATAAAGAACCGCACCGGCGGTTCTTTATTTTTATTTATGCCAAAAATGAGTTGAGCGATGAGACGTCGATGCCGCTCTTGTTATCGAGGAATTTTGCAAGTTTCTTTGCGATCGCTTTGCATCCGCCCTCGGTATCGCTTTCGATGTTGAGCGGCATTACGGGATCGTGAACGCTCAAACGGAGCAAAAACCATCCCTCGCCATCGCCTTTGCCGAATGCGACTCTGACGCCTTCGTGACTGTCGGTGGCAAGATCCCATCCGTTTTCTTTTGAATAGGTTTCGAGATTTGAAAGGAGATTCTGACCGAATTCCTTGAAATCGTGTTCGGTAATGTTGAAACGGAGTTCAACGCTTTCTTTGGGCTCTGCAAGAGTCGAGATGAGATCTTCGAGCTTCTTGCCCTCTTTTGCAAGGCGGGCCGCTTTGATAACTATCTTCGTTACAAGATATGCGCCGTCATCGAGGAAGTAGTTTTCGCGGAGAGCGGCGTGGCCCGAGGTCTCGATAGCCAAGGGGGAGTTGATGCCCTCTTTGTTAAGACGCAGAGATTCGTTTATTACGTTTCTGTATCCGCGTTTGAAACGGAGGTGCTTGCCGTGAAGATCTTTTTCGATAAAGGTTTTAAGTCCGCTCGAGGTTATCGAGTCTGTAACGATGGTGCCGCCCTCGTTGCCTTCGAGTGCGATAACGGAAGCGAGCGCTATCAAACGGTTGCGGTTGATCTCTTTGCCGTGCTCGTCAACGCATCCGGCTCTGTCAACGTCGGTGTCAAAGATGATGCCGAGGTCTGCCTTTGCTTTCTTGACTGCGGCGCATGCCGATTCCATCGCCTCTTTGTTTTCGGGGTTGGGAATATGGTTCGGAAAATGTCCGTCAGGCTCCAAGAACTGACTGCCGTCTGTATTTGCGCCGAGAGGACGCAAAACTTTTTCTTCATAGAAGCCGCCGGCGCCGTTGCCCGCATCGACTACGATATGAAAGCCGTCAAGAGGCGTGCCCTTAATGCCCACTCCGTCTTCGATCATTTTGCGAAGACGTGCGGCATACATATCCATATAGTTCGTATTCGTTACTTTGCCGCAGGCTTTGGGAAGCTCTTTGCCGTCTTGCGCAAGTTCGAGTATCTCGCCTATATCGCTGCTTTCAAGTCCGCCTTCCGGCAAAAAGAATTTAAGTCCGTTTCTGTTCCAGGGATGGTGGCTCGCGGTAATCTGAATTGCACCGTCGCAGCCGAGATCGACCGTTGTCATAAACATAGCGGGCGTGGAGGCAAGGGAACAGTTTATAACGTTTATGCCCGAATTTACCAAAGCGTCTTCGAGCGTCTGCATGATGGCAGGTCCCGAAAGACGGCTGTCGCGTCCTATCGAAACGGTGAGTGAATCGGCGCTCTTGCCCGTCTTGTTCGTGAGCCATACGGCAAAAGCCTTGCCGATAGCCGAAACGGTGTCAAGGCCTAAATCTACGTGCTGGCCCTCAACGCCTTCGAGTGCAACACCGCGGATGTCGGTGCCGCTTTTAAGATGTTTCCAAGTTTCGTTCAACATAATAAAAATCCTTTCGTATCGGTTTATTTGATCATTCCGGCGTCCATGGTGACACCGCCGAGAATGTGAAAATGCAGATGGGGTACGGTCTGACCTGCGTCCTTGCCGCAGTTTGAAATTACGCGGTATCCGTTTTTAAGTCCGGCATCGGCGGCGATCTGCGGTATTTTTTCAAAAATGTACGCGACGATCTTACTGTTTTCGGCATTCACGCCGTTCATTGACTCAATGTGCGTTTTCGGTATGACAAGGATATGAACGGGCGCTTGCGGAGCAATATCCCAAAACGCCAAAATTTTATCGTCTTCATAGGCTTTGCGGGAGGGAATTTCACCTGCCGCTATTTTACAAAAAAGGCAATCCATAAAAAAAGATGCTCCTTTCATATTTTTCGCATATCATTCTATCACATATTTACTTTTTCTTCAAGTCAATGGCTTACAAATATATATATTTTGTAAAATAAAGAAGAATTTTGATTTTTTTACAAAAAGCTATTGACTTGTTGACAAGCCCGTGATAAAATATTAGTCTACATATAATGGCTATTTAGGCGAAAAATGCAGTTGAGTTAGTGCAAAAATCAAGTATTTAAGCCATATTTCGACATTTTTTTGCCTGTGCGATTTTATATAAAAGCTATGTAGGTGTCAGGAAATTTGCCGGATTCTTTGACACATTTCAGCAAATGGCGAATATTTTGAATGGAGTGATAGTTTTTATGGTGATCAACCCTCAAAAACTCGGCACTAATACCAGAATGAGTTTTTCCAAGATCCGCGAAGTATTGGAGATGCCCAATCTTCTGGAAGTGCAAAAAAAGTCCTACAAGAATTTCATTGAGCAAGGTCTTATGGAAGTTCTTAATGACGTTTCTCCTATCACGGACTATGCAGGAAATTTAATCATCGAATTCGTCGATTTTTCGATTGATGAAACTCCGAAATATCCCGTAGAAGAATGTAAGGAGCGCGATGTGAACTACGCCGCACCTTTGCGTGTGCGTGTTCGCTTGACCAACCGCACGACGGGTGAAGTCAAGGAACAGGAAATCTTTATGGGCGATTTCCCGCTCATGACAGATAACGGTACGTTTATCATCAACGGCGCTGAACGCGTTATCGTTTCTCAGCTCGTTCGCTCTCCCGGCGTATACTACGATTCCGCAGTCGACAAGACCGGAAAAGTGACATTCACCTCAACGGTTATCCCTTATCGCGGCGCTTGGCTCGAATATGAAACGGATGCAAACGATGTATTCTACGTTCGTATCGACAAAAACCGCAAGATACCCGTAACTATCCTTATCAGGGCTCTCGGCATTGAAACCGATGCCGAAATGATCGGTCTTTTCGGCGACGATCCCAAGATCACCGCAACTCTTGAAAAAGACACTATCCGCCAGGAGGCGGAACGCCTCGGCACAAGTGCTGTCGATGAAGCACTCAAAGAGATCTATAAAAAACTCCGTCCCGGCGAGCCTCCGCTCGTCGAGAGCGCTCAACTCCTCATCAACAATTTGTTCTTCGACGCAAAGCGTTATGACCTTGAGCCTGTCGGACGTTATAAATTCGATAAAAAACTCGCGCTCGGCTACAGACTTGTCGGCAAGACCGTCAGCCGCCCCGTGATCAGCCCCATCACCGGCGAGATCGTTTGTGATGCGGGCACGCTCGTTACCGAAGAGATCGCAAAGCAGATCGACCTTTCCGGCACGAACGAGGTTTACGTTTCAATTTCAGAAGACAAGGATCTGCGCGTCTTTGCCAACGGCTCGGTATGGCCCGAAAGTGTATTCGGCTATGACCTTGGCGAAGCGGGAATCAAAGAAAAGGCAAATCTCGGTGTTCTTCTTGAGATCATGCAGCAGTGCGGCGGCGACAAGAAAGCCGTTATCGAAGAAGCAAAGCGCCGCTATGACGAGCTTTGCCCGAAGCATATCACAAAGGATGATATCTTCTCTTCAATAAACTATCTCATTTGTCTTTCACACGACATCGGCGACGTGGACGATATCGACCACCTCGGCAACCGCCGTTTGCGTTCTGTCGGTGAGCTTTTGCAAAACCAGCTCCGCATCGGCTTTTCGCGTATGGACAAGATCGTTAAGGAGCGTATGACCGTTTCCGAAAGCGAGACCATCACGCCTCAAAGCCTTATCAATATCCGTCCTATCGTAACGTCACTCCGTGAGTTCTTCGGCTCATCACCGCTTTCGCAGTTTATGGACCAGTCGAACCCCTTGGCTGAACTCACGCACAAACGCCGTCTTTCGGCACTCGGCCCCGGCGGTTTGTCAAGAGACCGCGCTTCATTTGAAGTCCGCGACGTTCACTACACACATTACGGAAGAATGTGCCCGATCGAAACACCTGAAGGTCCTAACATCGGTCTTATTTCTTCGCTTTCCACCTTCGCGCGCATCAGCGAATACGGCTTCATCGAAGCACCTTACCGCAAAATCGACAAAAAGACCGGCAAGGTAACGGATGAGATCGAATATATGACCGCTGACGTCGAGGATAAATACATCATCGCCCAGGCAACGGAGCCTCTCGATGAAAAAGGCAGATTTATCCGTCCCCGTGTGACCGTCCGCATCCGCAACGAGATCACCGAAGTCGATGCGTCGAGAGTCGATTACGTCGATGTATCTCCCCGTATGGTCGTCTCGGTCGCAACGGCGCTCATCCCCTTCCTTGAAAACGACGATAACTCCCGTGCACTTATGGGTTCAAACATGCAGAAGCAGGCAGTTCCGCTTCTCACTACCGATTCGCCTATCGTCGGCACCGGTATGGAATATAAGACTGCCGTTGACTCCGGTGTATGTGTCCTTGCAAAAGAGGCGGGATACGTTGCGCACGTCAGCGCCGACAAGATCGAAGTCGTCACCGACTCCGGCAAAAAGGACGTTTATACGCTCATCAAATTCAAACGTTCAAACCAGAGCACTTGTGTAAACCAGCGCCCCATCGTTTCAAAGGGCGACAGAGTTGAAAAAGATCAGGTTTTGGCTGACGGCCCCGCAACGTCAAACGGCGAGCTTGCACTCGGTAAGAATGCGCTCATCGGCTTTATGACGTGGGAAGGTTATAACTACGAAGACGCCGTACTTATCAACGAAAGATTGGTACGCGATGACGTCTATACATCAATTCACATCGAAGAACACTCACTTGAAGCGAGAGATACGAAGCTCGGCCCGGAAGAGATCACAAGAGAAATTCCGAACGTCGGCGAAGATGCGCTCAAAGACCTCGATGCTGACGGTATCGTCCGCAAGGGTACTGAAGTGCGCGCCGGTGATATTCTGGTCGGCAAGGTAACTCCCAAGGGTGAGACGGAACTTACCCCCGAAGAAAGACTTCTTCGTGCCATCTTCGGCGAAAAGGCAAGAGAAGTGCGCAACACGTCCCTTTGTGTGCCTCACGGCGCAAGCGGTATCGTCGTTGACGTCAAGGTCTTTACGCGCGAAGCAGGCGACGAGCTTTCTCCCGGTGTCAACAAGGTAGTCAGAGTCTATATCGCACAGAAGAGAAAACTTTCCGTCGGCGATAAGATGGCAGGCCGCCACGGTAACAAGGGTGTCGTTTCGAGAATTTTACCTCCCGAAGATATGCCTTTCTTGCCCGACGGCACTCCGCTTGACATCGTGCTGAACCCTTTGGGCGTTCCTTCACGTATGAACATCGGTCAGGTTTTGGAAGTGCACCTCGGCATCGCCTCCAAGCACCTCGGCTGGAAGATCATGACACCTGTCTTTGACGGTGCAAACGAATCTGATATCAAAGAATGCTTGAAGCAGGCAGGTCTGCCCGAAAACGGCAAGACGATCCTTTATGACGGACGTACGGGTCAGCCTTTTGATAACCCCGTTACCGTCGGCATTATGTATTATCTGAAGCTTCACCACCTCGTTGACGATAAGATCCACGCACGTTCAACAGGTCCTTACTCACTCGTAACGCAGCAGCCTTTGGGCGGTAAAGCTCAATTCGGCGGTCAGCGCTTCGGTGAAATGGAAGTTTGGGCACTCGAAGCATACGGCGCCGCATATACTCTTCAAGAGATCCTCACCGTCAAGAGTGACGACGTCGTCGGTCGTGTCAAGACTTATGAAGCGATCGTCAAGGGACAGAACATCCCGACGCCGGGCGTTCCCGAATCATTCAGAGTATTGGTCAAGGAACTTCAGGCACTCGGACTTGACATCCGTGTTTATGACAAAGAGGGCGAGGAGATCGACCTTGCGTCTATCGGCGAAGACGAGCTTCCCGAAAACACCTATATTTCCGCCGATGATATCGGCCAAAGCGTAAACGATGCCGAAGAACATTTCGGCGACGTCCGCGATTATGATGACCTCAACAAAGAGGGCGCGGATATCGAATCCGACGACGAGTTTGAAGATGAACTCGACTTGCCCGGCTACGGTGACGCTATTGACGATGAATTCGGTTCGGACGAAGAATAAAAAGGAGAACGAATATGGAAAAAGTAAAAACTTTTGACTCAATTAAAATCGGACTTGCTTCTCCTGAAATGATTCGTTCTTGGTCATACGGCGAAGTCAAAAAGCCTGAAACTATCAACTACCGCACGCTCAAAGCCGAGCGCGACGGTCTTTACTGCGAGCGCATTTTCGGTCCTACGAAGGACTGGGAGTGCCTTTGCGGAAAATACAAGAGAGTAAAATATAAGGGAAAAGTCTGCGAAAAGTGCGGAGTCGAAGTCACGACCAAAAAGGTACGCCGCGAGCGCATGGGCCATATCGAACTTGCAGCTCCGGTATCTCACATTTGGTATTTCCGCGCAATTCCGTCAAGAATGGGACTTTTGCTCGATATTTCACCGAGACTTCTTGAAAAAGTCCTCTATTTCGGCTCTTATATCGTTATCGATCCGGGATCGACTCCCCTTGAAAAGAATCAGCTCCTCTCCGACAGAGAATACCGCGATATGTATGAAAAATACGAGAACGATTTCCGTGTCGGCATGGGTGCAGAAGCGATCAAGGAACTTCTTTCCGAGCTTAACATCGAAGAGCTTTCGAAATCTTTGAAAGCAGAACTCGATGCCGCTTCCGGTCAGAAGAAACTCAAGATCATCAAAAGACTTGAAGTCGTCGAGGCATTCCGTCTTTCCGGCAACAAGCCCGAATGGATGATACTTGACGTTATCCCCGTCATCCCCCCGGATATCCGTCCTATGGTACAGCTCGACGGCGGCCGTTTTGCAACAAGCGATCTGAACGACCTTTACCGCCGTGTCATCAACCGTAACAACCGTCTTAAAAAACTCATTGAACTTTCTGCTCCCGAGATCATCATCCGCAACGAAAAGCGTATGCTCCAGGAAGCAGTCGATGCTCTTATCGATAACGGCCGCCGCGGCAAACCCGTAACGGGCCCCAGCAACCGTCCGCTCAAATCTCTTTCGGAAATGCTCCGCGGTAAGCAGGGACGTTTCCGTCAGAACTTGCTCGGTAAACGTGTTGACTATTCAGGCCGTTCCGTTATCGTCGTAGGCCCGAATCTCAAGATCTACCAGTGCGGTCTTCCTAAAGAAATGGCACTTGAACTTTTCAAGCCTTTCGTTATGAAGCGCCTTGTTGAAACTCAAAAGGCATCGAACATCAAAGAGGCAAAGAAGAAGGTCGAAAGAGTTCACGAAGAAGTTTGGGATGCGCTCGAACACGTTATCAAAGAGCACCCCGTGCTCCTCAACCGTGCGCCGACACTTCACCGCCTTTCCATTCAGGCATTTGAGCCTGTTTTGGTCGAGGGACGCGCGATCCGTCTGCACCCGCTCGTATGTTCTGCGTTCAACGCCGACTTCGACGGTGACCAGATGCCTGTTCACGTACCGCTTTCCGCTGAAGCGCAGGCAGAAGCACGCTTCCTCATGCTTTCAGCCAACAACCTCTTGAAGCCGATGGACGGCCGTGCCGTCGCCGTACCTTCACAGGATATGGTCCTCGGCTCATATTACCTCACCATCGAAAAGCCCGGCGAGCCCGGTGAGGGTCACTCGTTCCGCGATTTCAACGAAGCGATGATGGCGTATGAAAACGGCGAACTCGGCTTGCACGCTCATATCAAAGTCCGCGTATTCAAAGAGATCGACGGCGAAATGAAATCAAAGGTCATCGATGCGACACTCGGACGTCTTATCTTCAACAAGCCCATTCCTCAGGCACTCGGCTTTGTTGACAGAAGCGATCCCGAAAAGGCATTTGACCTTGAAATCGCTTTCCCGACAAAGAAAAAAGACCTCGGCGAGATCGTTGACCGCTGCATCAAGAAATTCGGCTCCAACGTTACGGCACAGGTCCTTGACGACATCAAGGCAATGGGCTTCAAGTATTCAACGCGCGGCTCACTTTCCATCTCCGTTTACGATATGACGATACCTTCCGAAAAGAAGGGCATCATCGAGGATGCGGAAAAGAAAGTTCTCGACGTTATGGATCACTTTATGCTCGGCGAACTGTCTGAAGATGAAAGATATAAGAACGTTATCAAGATCTGGGAAAAGGCGACGAACGACGTCACCGATGCATTCATCAAGAACCTCGATTATTACAACCCGATCAAGATGATGTCCGATTCCGGTGCCCGCGGTAGTATAAACAATATGCGTCAGCTCGCAGGTATGCGCGGACTTATGTTTGCGACCGACGGACGCACTATGGAACTTCCTATTAAATCAAACTTCCGTGAAGGCCTCAGCATCCTTGAATATTTTATCGGTGCAAGAGGTTCGCGTAAATCCCTTTCCGATACCGCTCTTAAAACGGCAGACTCCGGTTACCTCACAAGACGACTTGTCGATGTATCGCAAGAGGTCATCGTCCGCGAAGAAGACTGCGGCACACAAAAGGGTATGTGGGTATCCAACGTTACCGACGGCAAAGAGATCATCGAGCCTTTGAAAGACCGTCTGCCCGGCAGATATGCCGTAAACGACGTCGTTGATCCCAAGAGCGGAAAAGTCATCGTTGAAGCCAACACGATGATCACACCTGCGAAAGCAAAAGAGATCATTGATGCCGGCATTGATAAAGTCTATATCCGCAGCGTGCTTACGTGTAAATCGAAGCACGGCGTATGTGCTCATTGCTACGGCGCCGACTTGGCTTCGGGCAAACCCGTTAGCGTCGGCGAATCGGTAGGTATCATAGCCGCTCAATCTATCGGCGAGCCCGGTACACAGCTTACGATGAGAACGTTCCATACGGGCGGTGTCGCAGGAGCCGATATCACACAGGGTCTTCCCCGTGTCGAAGAGCTCTTCGAGGCAAGACGTCCCAAGAAGACGGCAGTTGTTTCCGAGATCGGCGGTACTGTCCGCATCCAGGATGTCAAGCGCTCACGCAACGTCATCGTTACGGCTGATGACGGCAGCGAAAGCACCTATCCGATACCTTACGGAGTTCACATCCTTGTAAATGACGGCGACGTTATCGCACGCGGTCAGGCTCTCACCGAAGGTCACATGAGCCCTGCCGATATCACAAGGATCAACGGACTTGAAGCAGTTTATGATTATATCATCCGCGAGATCCAGCGCGTTTACCGTATCCAGTCCATCGAGATCAACGATAAGCATATCGAGATCATCGCACGTCAGATGACGAGAAAAGTACGCATTGAATCAAGCGGAGACACCACGCTCTTGCTCGGCTCACTTGTTGACGTCACCGAATTCGACGAGGCAAACGAAGAGATCGAAAGAAGAATTGCAGCCGGCGAAAAGACGCTCTCGCCTGCAACTTCATCTCCAGTACTACTCGGTATCACAAAGGCTTCTTTGGCTACCGAATCGTTTATGTCGGCGGCATCCTTCCAGGAGACTACAAAGGTTCTCACCGAAGCCGCTATCAAGGGTAAGGTCGATCACCTCTTGGGACTCAAAGAAAACGTTATCATCGGTAAACTCATTCCTGCCGGCACCGGTATGGAATGCTACCAGAATATCGAGATCAAAGAGTCTGAACAAGACGTATCCTCCGAGTTCGGCGAAACACTTGCTTCATGCCATTGCGGCGAATGTGAATGCGAAGAACACTCACACAACGCATAAGCGCATAATTGCATAATAAAAGGCTGATGTCAGAACTGACATCAGCCTTTTTGTTATTTAGTTATTGCGGAAAGTTGATCTGTGAGAGCATTTTTTTGTTGAATTCCTCCGCCGTGTTATATCCCATCGATTTAAGACGGCTGTTCATGGCGGCGATCTCGATGATGACGGCAAGGTTTCTTCCGGGCTTTACCGGTATCGTATTTGTCGGTACTTGAATGCCCATAATATCGGTATATTCCGATTCAATGCCCAAACGGTCATACATCTTGCCCTGCACCCAGTTTTCAAGCTTTATAACGAGCTTTATGTTCTCGGTGTCTTTAACTGCGCTTATACCGAATATCTTGCTGACGTCGATGACGCCGATGCCGCGCAGTTCAATATAGTGACGAATGATCTCGGGGGCGTTGCCCACAAGTGTGGTTGCCGAAACGCGCCTTATTTCAACGGCATCGTCGGCGATAAGGCGGTGACCTCTTTTGACAAGCTCGATCGCGGTCTCGCTTTTACCAATACCGCTGTCGCCCAAAATCAAAATACCTTCGCCGTAGACCTCGACCAAAACTCCGTGACGGGTGATGCTCGGCGCAAGCTTCAAATTGAGATATGCAATGAGCGCCGCCATAAAGTGCGATGTATCTTCTTTTGTGCGATATACGGGCACGCCGTATTTCTTTGCCGCTTCGATAAAGCAGTCAAAAACTTCAAGACCCGCCGTGAAAACGACGGCAACGGGATTTTTCGACACGAATTCATTCACACATTCATATAAAACGTCTTTGTCAAGACTTGAAAGATATGAGTGCTCGGCATTGCCGATTATTTGAATACGCGTAGGCTCAAAGCAACTGAAAAAGCCCATGAGCTGAAGTCCGGGACGGCTGACGTCAGAACGTGTGATCTTGATGTCTGCTATGTTTTCGGGTATGCAGATCTTTTCCAAATCAAAATTGCTTGCAATGCTTTCAAGCGATATGGTGTTATTGTTTTCTTCTGCCATTTTGCAACTCCCAAGATTTATTTATGTCTTATTCTACCATATTTGCCGTCAAAATACAATATATTGCTTTATCAATGTCATACTTGAAAAAATATGTAAAATGTGATAAAATAATATAGATAAATAAAGATTAGCATTGTCCTTTCGGGAGGAATCGTATATTATGGAAAATCAGAGCAAAAAAACCGTATTTTCGGGCGTTCAGCCGAGCGGAAACTTGACGATAGGCAACTATCTCGGCGCGATAAAGAACTGGAAACAGTTTGAAGACGACTATAATTCGCTTTACTGCGTCGTCGATCTGCACGCCATCACCGTAAGGCAGGAGCCGGCGGAACTTCGCCGCCGCACGCTTGAAACGCTGGCGGTATTTATGGCTTGCGGAATGGACGTTTCAAAAAATACGCTCTTCGTTCAGAGTCACGTGAGCGCGCACGCAGAACTTGCATGGGTGCTCAACTGCTATTCGATGTTCGGCGAACTTTCAAGAATGACGCAGTTCAAGGACAAGAGCCAGAAGCACGCAAATAATATAAATGCAGGACTTTTTACATATCCCGTTTTAATGGCGGCTGATATTTTGCTTTATCAGACCGATATAGTTCCGGTCGGAGTTGACCAAAAACAGCACGTTGAGCTCGCACGCGATATAGCGCAGCGTTTCAACCAGACGTACAGCGATACCTTTATTGTGCCCGAGCCTTATATCGCAAGCAGCGGCACGAAGATAATGTCACTTGCAGATCCGACAAAAAAGATGAGCAAGTCCGACGAAAACGCGAATGCGACCGTCCGTATCCTCGATTCCAAGGACGATATCATTCGCAAATTCAAACGCGCCGTTACCGACAGCGGCTCGGAGGTGCGCTTCTCTGAAGACAAGCCCGGCATTTGCAACCTTATGACGATATATTCCTGTTTCTCGGGCAAGAGCTTTGAAGATATAGAAAAAGAGTTTGAAGGACGCGGCTACGGCGATTTCAAACTTGCGGTCGGTGAAATGTGCGCCGACAGTCTTTCACCCATAAGAGACGAATTCGCGCATTTGCTCTCTGACAAAGCATATCTTGAAAACGTTGCCAAAGAGGGTGCGCAAAAAGCATCATATCTTGCGCAAAAGACTTTATCGAAAGTGTACCGCAAAGTCGGATTTTTAGCAAAATAAGGAGCTTTTCAGAATGAATGTCTTGAATTTGATTTTAGGCATCGCGGCGGTGGTTTGCGCCGGAATTTTAACGTTCATCGCAACACCCGTCGTCCGCACGCTTGCTTATTATTTCGGCGCCGTTGACGTGCCGAGGGACGATCGCAGAATGCACAAAGTGCCGATCCCCCGTATGGGCGGCTTGGCCATTTTCTTCGGCTTTGTCATAGCATCTCTCGCTTTCTGCAATTATTCCGAAACGCTTTTGACCATTTGGCTCGGCGGTCTTATCATCGTTGCTCTCGGCATTTTCGATGATATTTTCTCGCTCAATCCCTTTATAAAACTCATAGTCGAAGTCGGTGTCGCTCTTTTGGCAATCAAGCAGGGAGTACTTTTCGAGCACATAAACCTTTTCGGCACCTATGTTCATTTCGGAATGTGGTCAATACCGATAACCGTGCTTTGGATAGTGGGACTTGTCAATGCCCTAAACATCATCGACGGACTTGACGGACTTGCCTGCGGTGTCGGTGCCATAAGCGCCGCAACGCTCACTTTGGTCGCATTCCTTTTCGCAGAATCCGAATTTGCGCTGGTGACGGCGATTTTGGCTGCCGCCTGCATCGGATTTTTGCCATTCAACTCAAACCCCGCCAAAATTTTTATGGGCGATACGGGTGCCATGTTCTTGGGCTACGCACTCTCCATAATCTCGATACAGGGTGTCTTCAAGCTCCATACCGTTTTGGCTTTCGGCGTTCCGCTTTTGGCATTCGGTTTTCCCCTGCTCGATACCGTTTTCTCATTCTTCCGCCGAGTCTTTACCGGCAAAAATCCCTTTGAGGGCGATAAGAAGCATCTTCATCACAGACTTATTGCCGCCGGTTTTGACCAAAAGCAGAGTGTAAACATTCTTTATTCCGTAAGTGCCGTTTTGGGCATTGCCGCCGTGCTTTTGAGCGTGCAGAAATTCATTTCCGCCGCGATCATCGGTGTCGGCGCGATAGTCATTGAGATCGCCATTTTCCTCTTTATCAAAAATCCCGAGAGCCGCGACAATCTGGGCTTTGACTTGCCGCCTTTGGCAAATTCCGAAAAAGAAGCCGCCGCCGGCAATATCGTTTTTGAAAACGAAGACGTTTCCGTTGCCGTAAAAGAAAGTGAATTTGTATCTGACGAGCCTGCCGCAGTCGAAGAAACCGCCGCAGCAGACGAGCCTGCCGCAGACTGCGAGCCCGTCTGTGTTGAAGCCGAGCCGGAAACGGAAGCGGAAACGGAAGCGGAAACGGAAAAGGAAACGAAGACGGAAAAAGAAAGCGAAACGAAAAAATCAAAGAAAGATAAAAAGAAGAAAGAAACAAAAACCGAAGACGTAAAAGACGAAAAAGACAAAAAAGAAGACAAAAAGAAAACCGATAAGAAAAAAGACAAGAAGAAAGACAAGAAAAAAGCAAAAGCCAAAACAAGCTCAAAGGTGAAAACCAGGTCAAAAGCCAGGGCTAAAAAGAAAAAGAAATAATTATTTGG
>JAGAFQ010000037.1 GCA_017612495.1 Clostridia bacterium | reverse complement strand
ATTCTTCCCGCAACGCTTAAAACGGTATCCGATTTTTTCAAGGATGAAGACTGCGAGATACTGTTTGTGAACGACGGCTCGACCGATAAATCAGCCAAGATCGTTTCCGTCTTTTCAAAAGAGACAGACCAAAAGATACGTCTTTGCGGATATGACGTCAACAAAGGCAAAGGCGCCGCCGTAAGATGCGGCATCGAAAACGCAAAAGGCGATATCATCGTCTATACCGATGCAGATCTGGCATACGGCACCGAGCCCGTTTTGAAAGCGGTTTTGGATCTTGAGATCTTCGGCGACGATATGCTTATCGGCTCAAGAAATTTAACAAACGACGGATATGAGGGATATACTTTTTTGCGCAAGATAGCGTCAAAAACGTATATCCGCGTCTTGAACATCGCCGCCGGCTTCAAGCTCAGCGACTCACAATGCGGTTTCAAGGCATTCAAGCGCGATTGCGCAAAAGAGGTCTTCTCGCTTTGCAAGACCGACGGCTTCGCCTTCGATATCGAGGCGATACTCATCGCGCAGAAAAAGGGAAAAAAAATACGCGAACTGCCCGTGAGCGTGATAAACCACCGCCAAAGCAAGGTGCATGTTTTCAGAGACACTCTGCGAATGCTTCGCGACGTTATGAAAATCAAAAAAAATATACCTTAAAGGTATGTATGCACATACTTTTAAGGTATATAATAGTGAAAACAACAGTGAAAGTCGCTTGCGTGCCGTTCTTTATACTTGCAAGGCTGCCGAAACGGCGGAATACGAGCCGAGATTTATAAGCATATAGACCGCGGCATATAAAAGCATTATCGCGGCTATCGACAATACCGCAATGACAAAATAAACGGCAAACGCGGCACTTTCTTTATTTTTGATTTTTTCGCTCATAATGCCTCCGAAAGCTTTTTGTTTTATTATTCTCCGATATAAAACGTCATATACCCTATCTTTTCAAAATAATCAAAAAAATAATCAAAAAAGGTTGACAAATAAACCATAGTCTGCTACAATTATCGGCGTTGACCCATTGCGGCATCGCCAAGCGGTAAGGCAACGGACTCTGACTCCGTCATTACCTAGGTTCGAATCCTAGTGCCGCAGCCAAAACAAAAAAGCACACCTACCGGTGTGCTTTTTTGTTTTGAATGTGATACCGGCGCTTTGAATCGAGCCGTTTTGCGAAGCAAAATGTTAGGTTCGCATTCCGCCAAAGGCGGAATCTACGCTTTGCGCATACCCTAGTGCCGCAGCCAAAAATCCCGTTCACGATAGTGGGCGGGATTTTTTCTTCTTACTTCTTACCTTTTACCTCTTACCTATCAGTTAAATTCTTTCGGGATTTTTGGGAAGTAATAAGTAATAGGTAATAGGTAATAAGTTCGGTGTCGCTTCGCGACGTATATTAAATTGTGCTATTTCGTATGGCTTAAAAGCACGAATTGTGCTATTTGGTTGCGCTAAACAGAGAGCATCTATTGCAGAAATATCCATGCAAACTCCGATTTTTACGCCGAATCCCCATTGTGCTATTTCGTAGTCTAATCACAAAACAAAAAGCACACCTATCGGTGTGCTTTTTGTTTTGAACGTGACACCGGCGCTTTGAGTCGAGCCGTTTTGCGAAGCAAAATGTCAGGTTCGCATTCCGCCAAAGGCGGAATCTGCCCATTTTTCTTCTCCCGATTTTTCTTGACAAGTTTTACCGTTTTTGATATAATCAAGGCGATGTATGTGTAATGCCTGCATCGCACATACAAAAGAGAATATCTTTTTGATGCAGGGCGAGCCCTGCTTTTTTTGTTATCGCAAACAGCTCAAAAGGAGTAATATAGATGAGAAAAACCAAAATCGTATGCACAATAGGTCCCGCCTGCTCGGATGCGAAAACGCTTTCGGATATGTGCCGCGCGGGCATGAACGTCGCGCGTCTTAACTTTTCGCACGGCACTCACGAAGAGCACAAAAAGAAGATAGACACCATAAAGAAAGTCAGAGAAGAGCTTGACTATCCGCTTGCGATAATGCTTGACACCAAGGGCCCCGAATACAGGATAGGCACCTTTGAAAACGACAAATGCCAACTTTGCGCCGGCGACACTTTCACTTTTACAAAAGACGATATAGTCGGCGATAAAAGCCGTGTGTCGGTAAGCTACAAGGAGCTTGCAAAAGAGCTTGCTCCCGGCGACACCGTTCTTGTCAATAACGGACTCCTCATTTTCACCGTTAAGGAAATAAAAGGCTCGGACGTTGTCTGCCGCATCGAAAACTCGGGCGAGATATCAAACCGCAAGAGCATGAGCTTTCCCGGAAAAGTGTTGAAGCAGGTATATCTTTCGGAACAGGATAAAAGCGATCTGCTTTTCGGCATCGAAAACGAGGTCGATTTTGTCGCCTGCTCGTTCGTTTCGAGAAAAGAAGACCTCATCGACGTCAAAAACTTTTTGGCTGAAAACGGCGGAGAGTCGATAAGCATAATCGCAAAGATCGAAAACCGCTCGGGCATCGACAACATAGAAGAGATCTGCTCTGAATGTGACGGCATCATGATAGGCAGAGGCGATATGGGCGTCGAGATACCGTTTGAAGAGCTGCCGGCGATACAAAAGCAGATAATAACAAAGTGCCGTCTGCTCGGCAAACGTGTCATAACGGCAACGGAAATGCTCGAATCCATGATAAATAGTCCCCGTCCGACAAGAGCGGAGATATCCGACGTTGCGAACGCCGTTTATGACGGCACATCGGCAATAATGCTCTCCGGCGAAACGGCGGCGGGCAAATATCCCGTTTTAACAGTCGAGACCATGGCGAAGATCGCCGAAACGGCAGAAAAAAGCATCCACTATAAAAAGAGATTTTTGACTTCCGACTTTCACATCCAAAACGAGATGGACGCGATCTCCCATTCCGTATGCGGTATGGCAATGGATATCGACGCAAAAGCCATCGTCGTGTGCTCCATATCGGGCAGAACGGCGAGAATGGTCTCGCGTTTCCGTCCGCCCATTGATATAATCGGTCTTTCGGTCAACGAAAAGACCTGGCGCCAGCTTTCCCTCTCGTGGGGCGTAACGCCCGTTATGTGCGAATTATATCCGTCTCCCGAGGTGCTTTTCTACACCGCCAAAAACAAGGCGACGGCGACCTTCGGGCTTCAAAACGGAGATAAGATAATCATAACCGGCTCGACCTCGATAGGCGCATCGGGCAACACAAACACGATAAGGGTAGAAACGATATGATCGGTCTCTCTTGCAAAGAATGGAGAATTATATGACAAGCACGGAATTTTTAAGATTGGCAGCCGCAACGCTTCTGCCCGTTTTTGCAACGGCAATATTCTATATATTGGAAAAGAAGACCGCATTCGGCAGAATAAACTATTGGGTGCGTCAGATAATCGTCGGCGTCTTCTTCGGCGGAATTGCCGTTTTGGGAACGGAATACGGTGTTCCCACGTCAGGCGGAGCGGTCGTCAACAGCCGTGACGCCTCTGTTTTGGCGGCAGGTCTTATGTTCGGTGCTCCCGCAGGTATCATCGCCGGCATCATCGGCGGTGTTGAGCGCTGGTTTGCGGTATATTGGGGCGTCGGCTCTTTCACGCGCCTCGCCTGCTCCGTTTCAACGATAATTGCCGGCTTATATTCGGCATTTTTGCGCAAAGCAATGTTTGAAAACAAAAAACCGGGCTGGCTTTTGTCGCTCGCCATCGGCGCAGTCATGGAGACCTTGCATCTGACCATGGTCTTCATAACGAATATGGCAACTCCCCTTGAAGCCATGGAGGTCGTAAGAGCCTGCACTGCCCCCATGATTGCGATAAACAGCCTTTCGGTAATGCTTTCCGCCATGATATTGAGTCTTCTCGGTCAAGACAGAAAACGCGGACAGCGCAATTATGAGAGAATTTCCCAAACCATACAGAAATGGCTTTTGGTCTCGGTCCTTTTGGCATTCGCCGCAACGTCGTATTTCGTCTTTTCTTTCCAAACGAGGCTTGCCGCCACGCAGTGCGAAGAATCGCTCGATTTGGCGATAGCGGAAATAAAAGCGGATATACGCGACGCCTCCGACCAGAATCTGCTTACGACGGCAAGGAACGTAAGAGCGGATATAGCGACCGAATCGCTTGACGAGGCCTTGCTCAAATATTCGATCACCGAAATAAGCATAATCGAAAGAAAAGACGATGAAGAAAGCGGCACGTCCACCGGTATCATCGTCGAAAGCACGAATCCCTCTTACATCGGCTTCGATATGAACAGCGGCGAACAGGCGCGCGAATTTTTGTGCCTTTTGGAAGCCACCGGCCCCGACTTTTACACCCAGGGCTACGGTCCCATCACATCTGACGAAGCGGTAAGCCGCAAGTATGCCGGCATAAAATTCCACGGCGGATTCATTCAGCTCGGCTATGATGCCGAAGCCCTTCAAGCCGACCTTTCAAAGACGGTCAAGGATATTACCAAAAACCGCCACGTAGGTCAAAGCGGAGTGGTTTTGATCTACGATTCAGCTCTCACTCTTGTCAGCGCTCCCGAAAACTATGACCAAAATTCCATCGACAGAACCGAATTTGAGGCTCTTGCGCCGAAAGAGGACAGCGTTTTCTCGGCAAAGGTCAAAAATGAAGACTGCTATGTGAAATATTCTCTTTCAGAGGGCTATTACATCGTTTCGGCGATGCCCAAAACGGAAGCTTTGAGAATGAGAAACATAGCGCTTTACGTCAACACCTTTATGGAGATATTGGTATTTGCCATACTCTTCGCCCTTATTTATCAGCTCATAAAGACGGTCGTTGTCAACAGGATAAAATCCGTCAACTCCTCTCTTGCGAAAATCGCGGGGGGCGATCTTAACGAGGTCGTGAACGTCCGTTCAAACGAAGAATTCGCGTCCCTTTCCGACGATATAAACTCGACGGTCGATACGCTCAAACGCTATATCGCCGAGGCTTCCGCAAGGGTAGATAAAGAACTCGAGCTTGCAAAAAATATCCAGTCCTCCGCGCTTCCGAGCACATTCCCCGCATTCCCGAAGCGCTCCGACTTTGATATTTTCGCGGCGATGTATCCCGCAAAAGAGGTCGGCGGAGATTTCTATGACTTCTATATGACAAACGACGATAAGCTCCACTTCCTGATAGCCGACGTTTCGGGCAAGGGAATAGGCGCCGCGATGTTTATGATGCGCGCAAAGACCGAACTCAAATCACTGACCGAAGCGGGTATGCCGATAGAAGAGGTCTTCACCGCCGGCAACCACGCGCTTTGCGAGGGCAACGATGCCGGAATGTTCGTCACGGCTTGGCAAGGAGGCATCGACCTTGAAAACGGTCTTGTGCGTTTTTCAAACGCAGGTCACAACCCGCCTCTTATCAAGCACCGCGACGGTGCGTTCGAGTATTTGCGCTCGCGCACGGGCCTTGTCTTGGCAGGTATGGACGGCCTTAACTATAAGTCGCAGGAATTGAGGCTTGAGCCGGGCGATACGGTATTCCTCTATACCGACGGCGTCACCGAAGCGACAAACGCAAACAACGAGCTTTTCGGCGAAGACAGACTTTTGACGGCGCTCAACAGCAAAAAATTCGGCTCGTCAAAAGAAATATGCGACTTTATCAAAAAATCAGTCGATGAGTTTGTGGGCGACGCTCCGCAATTCGACGATATCACGATGCTTGCCTTTGACTATTCGGGCACCGGCGATATACACAAAATCGAATTTGAACAGGGCAAGATAGACGACATTCCCGCCGTTCAGGCTTTTGCCGAAGAAAAGCTCGAAAAACTCGGCGCGCCTATGAAAGTCATCACGCAGATAGATATCGCCATTGACGAAATTTACAGCAATATCATAAAACACGGCTATGCGAAAGCGCCGGGTCCCGTTTTGGTATCGCTTCGCCAAACGTCAGACAAAAAGGGAATCACGCTCCGCTTTGTCGATGAGGGCGTGCCGTATAATCCCCTGACCAAAGAAGCGCCCGATATCACCCTTTCTGCCGAAGAAAGAAAGATAGGCGGACTCGGAATCTATATGGTCAAAAAGACGATGGACGATATGCGGTATCGCTATGAGAATGACAAGAACATTTTAACGCTGACAAAATATTTTGAATAAAGCAAAAAGGAGTCTTCCGTATGCGACAGCCACGTAAGGAAGTTATTCGGAACGTGGATTTTGTACGTCAAAATCCGATGCTCGGTATAGATGTGGACAAATCAGAATTTGCGGAGAAAAAATGATGAGAGCACCGTATCAAATATTAGCAATACCATATAAAAGGACCCCGGAGCTTTTGTTCTGCGTTTTTCATCGTGCGGATTGCGACCGGTATCAATTTGTGGCAGGTGGCGGTGAAGATAATGAAACACCTCTT
>JAGAFQ010000036.1 GCA_017612495.1 Clostridia bacterium | reverse complement strand
ATAAAAATCAGCGCCTATTTTTTTTGCATATTCGGGTGTCAATACCGCGCCGCCGACAACGCATTTCGTGTCGGGGCATTCCTTTTTAATGAGCGCTATCGTTTCTTCCATAGCCGGCACGGTAGTCGTCATAAGGGCGCTGAGTCCCAAAAGCTTTATGCCGTTTTTCAAAACGAATTCCTTGATCTTTTCGGGCGGCACGTCACGTCCGAGATCGCAAACGGAAAAACCGTAGTTTTCAAGCAGCATTTTTACGATATTTTTGCCGATATCGTGTATATCTCCCTTGACGGTCGCTATGGCGATCTTATCGACGCTTGTGGCACACTTTTCGGTCTTTACCGCGTCAAAAGCCGCCTTTGCCGCTTCTGCGCTCATCAAAAGCTGCGGCAAGAACATTCGCTTGTTTTCAAATTCGACGCCGACATAATCAAGCGCGGGTATGATGCTTTCATTTATGATCTCAATGGCGCTTTCGCTCTTTATAAGCTCTGCTGCCTCGCTTTTTGCCCTGCTTTCAATGCCGCGGATAATGGCATATTCAAGAGTGATCTTTTCTTCGTCTTTTATCTTATCTGGTATAAGATCGTCGCCCGTGGCGTTTTTGATATAATTCTCGCAATTTTTATCAAATCCCGAAAGAGCCGATGCGGCATAGAACGACTGCATTATCACATCCGATTTCGGGTTGGCTATCGCCATATCGAGTCCGCTCTCTATTGCCATCGACAAAAATGCCGCGGTGACGCACTCGCGCTTCGGCAGTCCGAACGAGATGTTCGATACGCCCATTGCAGTCAAAACGCCGAGCTTTTCCTTTACAAGTCTTATCGTTTCAAGCGCGACTTTCGCTCCGTCATTTTCGGTCGATACCGTCATGGCAAGAGGGTCTATTACTATATCTTTCTTGTCGATGCCGTATTTTTCTGCGGATCTGACGATCTTTTCGGCGATCTTTTGGCGTCCTTTTGCCGTTTTGGGTATTCCGTTTTCGTCAAGGCAAAGTCCTATGACCATTGCGCCGTATTTTTTAACTATCGGCAAAACGGAATCAAGACTCTTCTTTGCGCCCGAAACGGAATTGACTATGGCGCGTCCGCAATAGATGCGCAAAGCCGCCTCTATTGCATCGGGATTTGACGAATCTATCTGGATAGGCAGATCGCTGACCTTGCAGACCTCGTAAACTGCGTCTTTCAAAACCTCTTTTTCGTCGATATCGGCAATTCCCACGTTTAGATCGAGTATCGCGGCGCCGCATTCAGCCTGCGATATCGCCTCTTTTTGCAGATATGCAAAATCTCTGTTCATTATGGCTTCGCGCATTTTCGCTTTGCCGGTGGGGTTAAGCCTTTCGCCGACGATCAAGGGTCCGCCGCCTATTTTCTGCACGTGCGAATATGACGACACGTAAGCGCCGAGCTTTTCGCATCTGCCTTTATATTTTCTGTCTTTTACGGCGCCCGTCAGTTTTTCTATATATTTCGGAGTCGTACCGCAGCAGCCGCCGA
Source organism: Clostridia bacterium (assembly GCA_017612495.1). Lineage (GTDB taxonomy): Bacteria > Bacillota > Clostridia > Oscillospirales > CAG-272 > RGIG8399. Next base: position 2,528 of record JAGAFQ010000036.1, on the reverse strand, counting down.
GTATCGATGCGCCCATATCCCGTATTTCGAGCATTTCCGAAAGGTATTCATCCTCTCCGACGGGAAAGACCGTCTTTAAGCCCGAAACGTACGGTATGCCCGCATTGGGATTGACGATTATGGGCAAATTCGTAACGGACATAAGACGCTTTATGATGGGCTTCATCTGACGGGGTCCGAGCGAGCAGTTGACGCCGATGGCGCTGATTCCCAAAGAATCGAACGTAACGCCGACACACTCGGGCGTTGCGCCCGTCAGAAGCTTTTCGTTTTCATCGTACGCAAAGCTTAAAAAAATCGGCAGATCCGACGTTTCTTTCGCGGCGATGACCGCCGCTTTCGCCTCACAAAGATCCGACATCGTTTCGATAAGAATAAGGTCGGCGCCGCATTTTGCTCCGATTTCAATACTCTTTTTGAAAGCATCAACGGCGTCTTCAAACGAAAGATCGCCGAGCGGCTTTATCATCTTGCCCAAAGGACCTATATCAAAGGCGATAAAACTGTTTTTGTTGACCTTTTCTCTTGCGGCATTTGCTATCTTTAACGCCGCTTTGATCAATTCGGCATAGTTTTCGGTTTTTATGGGATTTGCGCCGAAAGTATTCGTCTTTATGATATCGCTGCCTGCCAAAAGATAGTCCTCGTGCAGTTTTGCGATTTTTTCGGGATTTGTGATATTCCAATTTTCACAAGATTCGCCTGGCAAAAGTCCCATGCCCTGCAAAACCGTTCCCGTTCCGCCGTCAAAAAACAAAACGGAAGAATTCAGTTTTTCAAGTAGAGTCATTGTTTACCTCCGATGCCGATTATTGCGGTGACGGATTTTGTCGGTACCATCAAATCCGAATCGGTAAGATATAAACCGATCTCGCTTTGCGCCGACAGATCCTTTAATATATCCTTTTGCATATCGAGCGATAAATCGCCGTAGCCGGGGCTGAAACGCGAAGCGGCGCTTTTATCTTTCACGGCTTCCCTCTCGATCTTGTCGCAAAAACATTCGATCTGCAAAGACGCATAAGTATCGCACATGACCGAAAGTGCGGGAGAAACGCCCGAATATTTCATTATCACTCTGTCAACGTCGCTGCCCAGAGTCGCGGCAAATATGTATGCGCTTTTGCATCCCGAAAGATGCTTTGCCAAATCACGGCTCTCGGTCTTTATGCCGCCCATACAAATGACGTTTTCTGATATTTCAAGCGGATATTTTTTTATGACGTAACGGCATTTTGCCGCCTCATATACTTCGCTTTGAGCCTTTTGGATAAGCACTTTTGCCTCATTCGGCACGCAATCGCGATAGCCCAGCGCAAAGAGAAAATCACGAAGCGGAACACCGATCTTTTCGGATCTTTTCATGGTTATGCGATAATGTTTGAAACGTTTTCTTTTATTGCCGCGGCGACAAGGGGATTATTCATCGAATATATATGCACCGCATTTATGCCGTTTGCATAAAGGTCTATCGCCTGCTCGGTGGCAAACGCGATGCCCGCCTGCATAAGCGCTTCGGGCTTATCTGCATATTTATCGACGATCCTTAAAAATCTTTGCGGCAGCGAATTGCCCGATATGGCGCAAATGCGCTTTATCTGCTTTGCGTTTGTGACGGGCATGATGCCCGCAACGATCGGCACGTTGATATCAGCTTTGAGAATTCGGTATAAGAAATTATATAAAATATCGTTGTCGAAAAACATCTGCGTGGTGAAAAATTCGCAGCCGCTGTCGGCTTTGATCTTGAGATATTCAATATCCTTTGCGGCAGATTCGCTCTCGGGGTGCGTTTCGGGATAGCACGCTCCGCCGACACAAAAGCCGCCGAACGAGCGTATCTCTTTTACAAGCTCATAGGCATAGTGATAGTCGGTCGGATATTCTTTGCCGTCCTGCGGTATATCTCCGCGCAAAGCCAAAACGTTTTCAATGCCGTGCTCTTTCATCTTCAAAAGCATATTCTTAACGTCTTCGTGAGTCGATGAGACGCACGAAAGATGCGCAAGCGGAGTCGTGCCGAGCTTTTTGAGATTTTCGGCGATAGAAACGGTATAATCCGACGTTCCGCCGCCTGCGCCGTATGTAACGCTCATATAACTCGGAGAAAGCTTTGCTATTTCTTCCGTCGCCGCTTTCACGTTTTCATAAGACGTGCTCGTCTTGGGCGGGAACACCTCAAATGACAAAGAGGGCTTATCCGATGTGATGATGTCGATGATTTTCATATTTTTTACCCCGAAACATTATTACTTATTTTATAATTATACACGCAAAAGCATTTATCTGCAATAGAAAAGTGTCGAAATTTTACGATGAAAATCACAGTCACTCGGTTGCCGTTTTGCAAAAGATGTGTTATAATGTATGTGTTAAGATATTTATCTTAACAGTCAATTGCAAAACTGTTTTGAAAAAGCAAATATTGAATGAAATCCGTTTTTATGGCGGCTCTGCCGCCGTAAAAACTCCTTTTTGGCGAGCAGAGCGAGCTCTCGCGCCGAGGGGAGCCCCGAAATTCAGTTTTT
>JAGAFQ010000035.1 GCA_017612495.1 Clostridia bacterium | reverse complement strand
GGCTTTTTTTATTTATGTTTGAAAAATCCTAATGTGATCAAAAGGGCGACTTGGCAAATAGCGCCGATTATAAAAAGCAGCCAAATGTCGAATTTTATCAAAAGGATGTATACCAAAAGTATCGTTCCCCATAAGATGCCGGAAATAAAAAGTATGTTCAGTTTTTTATTCCCCCAGATCGAGTTAAAGACGAGCAGATCGATCATCATCAGCGGTATTGCCGCCAAAAACGCGATATATCCGCCTTTTATGTTCATCGTATGCAAAACGGTAAAGACCATCGTTGCGATGAGCCAGACTCCCAAAACCGAAAGAGCGGTTATAATATAACGGCTTCTTTTCGTCAGCATCTTTTTTGTGACCAAAGAATCGTCACAATGCTCCTCTAAAAGCAAATAATCGACCATAACACCGAAAATATCGGCGATTTGTTTTAGAATGAAAATATCCGGTGCGGATTCGCCGCGTTCCCACTTTGAGACGGATTTATCGGAATAATTGAGTTTATCGGCAAGTTCAGACTGCGTGAGCTTTGCACTTGTGCGCAATGCGGTGATATTGTTACCGATAATTTTCTTTAAGTCTTCCAAATTCGCACCCCTTTCTTTGCAAATCCATTTTAACACATCAAATCAAAAAAATCCATACCTACGGCAAAATCAATATTGTTGAATTTTTATTTGAAATATGATATGATATTCACATATCAAAAGCGGAGGAATTTATGAACATAGTTATCATAGGCGGCGGTACAGTCGGCCAGGCTATATGCACGGCTCTTGCAAAAGAGGGACACAGCATTACCGTTATCGACCATTCCCCGACCGCTATTTCAGAAATTTCAAATACATCCGACGTCATCGGCATTGTGGGCAGTGCCGTAGATGTTTTGACAATGAAAAAAATCGATATGAACAAAGTTGATTTGGTTTGCGCCGTCACGTGCGAAGACGAAATAAACATCTTGGCCTGCGCCGCCGCAAAAAAACTCGGCGCCCGTCACACGGTCGCGCGAGTGCGCAATCCGGAATACACCGACTACGTACGTCTTATGCGCGATGATATGAATCTTTCGCACATCGTCAATCCCGAGCTTGCCGCCGCGAAAGAAATATCGCGTATGCTCCGTTTTCCTGCCGCAACGAAGGTAGATACCTTCTGCAAAGGCAAGGTAGAGCTTGTGCAGGTCACCATCAATGACGAAATGCAAATATGCGGTATGTCGCTCAACAACATCCGCTCAAAGCTCAAATACAATTTTCTTATTTGCTGTGTGTTGCGCGGTGATACCGTTCATATCCCGTCAGGTAATTTTACGCTTGAAAACGGCGATATCGTCGGTATAATTTCGACCGATGATCAGATGACGATGCTCTTTAAGGAGCTCGGCATATATAAGCAACCCATAAAGGACGTTTTGATTGCCGGAGGCGGCAGAATAACATATTATCTGCAAAGCGCACTTCAAAAGAGCCGCATAAATTCGACAGTCATCGAAAAAGACAAAGATCTCTGCCGCGAGATCGCCGAGCAATACAATACCGAGGTGATCTGCGACGATGCTACAAAGCAGGAGGTCTTGCTTGAATGCGGCGTTGACCGTGCAGACGCATTTTTGAGCCTCGGCGGCATCGACGAAGAAAATGCGATAATGTCGATGTTTGCAAAAACGCTCGGCGCAAAAAAAGTCATAACTCTTATCAGCCAAATGTCGCACATCGGCTTCTTCCAGAATGCGGGACTCGAAAGCATCGTTTCTCCCCGTTTTTCAACCGCGGCATTCATTTTGAGATATGTAAGAGGTCTTGCAAGCGCAAGATATTCCGGAATCGAATCTCTTCATAAGATCATGGACGAAAAGGCGGAAGCGCTTGAATTCAGCATCAAGGACGATATCGACGGCATCACGAACGTCCCCTTAAAAGACTTAAAGACCAACGATAACGTGATAGTCGCCTGCATTATCCACGATGACAAGCCCATAATACCTTCAGGCTCCGATATTTTATCCAAGGGCGATACAGTCATTGTAGTCACATCAAGTCAGTCAATGAGCAACATAAAGGATATCAAATAATGAATTACAGACTTTTATATCGATTGCTCGGCATGATACTTCTTATAGAGGCGGGACTTCTCTTTCTGCCTCTTGCAGTCGCGCTGTATTACGGCGAAAGCATAGGACCTTATATCATCACGATAGCACTTCTTCTTTTGTTTTCAAGTATTGCTATACTCATTCCGCAAAAGGATAAAAAGCTGTATGCGAAAGAAGGCTTTGTCTGCGTCGGTGCTTCGTGGATACTGATGGCACTCTTCGGCGCGCTTCCCTTTTTTATCAGCGGTGCGATACCGGACTATATTGACGCATTTTTCGAATGTGTTTCGGGTCTTACCACAACGGGCGCATCGATACTGCGCGAGGTCGAAACGCTGCCGCGCGGAATTCTGTTTTGGCGGAGCTTTACGCACTGGATAGGCGGCATGGGCGTTTTGGTATTCATGCTTGCGATCATTCCCGCAGATGACGGACGCGCCATCTATCTTTTGCGAGCGGAAGTACCCGGTCCCACAAAAGGCAAAATCGTGCCGAAAATACGCCGCACGGCGCTTATTCTCTACGGCATTTATATGGCACTCACCGTCATTATGATAATTTCGCTTCGCATTTGCAAAATGCCGTGGTATGATTCGATAGTCAACTCATTTGCCACCGCAGGCACGGGCGGCTTTTCTGTTAAAAACGCATCAATTGCCGGCTATGCAAATCCCGCGGCGGAATGGGTCATCGGCGCATTTATGTTGATATTCGGCATAAATTTCAACCTGTTATATTTGATAATTTTAGGCAAGTTTATCGATATTATCAAAAATGAGGAACTCAAAGTTTATCTCGGAATACTCGCAGTCGCTTTCTGTATCATTACAATATCAACTTCGTCTTCGGGCGTTTCTTTTGAGCAGACGGCTCGGCAGTCGTTTTTCCAAATAGCGTCAATAATATCGACAACGGGCTTTGCGACTTGTGATTTCGATCTTTGGCCGTTCTTATCAAAAGCCGTTTTGTTCATATTGATGTTTAGCGGTGCGTGTGCATCTTCAACAGCAGGCGGTTTGAAAATTTCAAGAATTATTATAATTTTCAAAAATGCCGCAAGAGAAATAAAGCATATGCTTCGTCCGCGTTCATATAACGTGATAAAATTCGAGGGCGAAGTCGTAGATGAAGAGACTGTCAAGGGATGTGTCAACTATCTTTCGATTTATATAACGATATTCACACTCTCTTTTTTGCTCATCTCTCACGATCTCGATGGTTTGTCAAACGGTTTTGAAAGCGGGATCACATCCGTTGCCGCTTGTCTTAACAACGTAGGTCCCGGATTTGCCGCAGTCGGCCCCTCGGGAAATTACGCAGAATATTCGCTGTTCTCAAAAATCGTTTTATCGCTCGATATGCTCTTCGGCAGACTTGAGATCTTGCCGATGATAATTCTCGTAAATCCGCAGACCTGGAAAAAACACTTATGATTTAAAAAATGCAAGACCGAAAGGTCTTGCATTTTTTGTTAAATTTGTTCGGCGATTATTTTTATCGCTTCGCCGTGCGTGATCTCGCCAAATGAAAGTGTTATATCTTTGTTGAAATAAACGCTTAAAAGCTTTGAAAAGTCGCCGTCGCCGATCGGCATATCCGCTTTAAATCGGTTTTCGATTTTTGATATAGCCAAATTTTCAAGCGCCAACTTCATCGCTCCCGAATAAGGATGGCTGAATTTAACGTCCTTTGCGACGTTTCGTTTATCTTTGATAAGCGAAAGACGCTCGCCGTCGCCCTCTTTGCCGTAAAGCATCATAACGGCTTCGCCGCGTGTCAGAATTTCATTTTTTCTGACCGTATTATCGCGGTAACAAATATCAAAACCGTTTTCAAGCGCTTTCTTTGCGTAACAAAAGAGTTCATCGCTCGGTTTTATATCGGCAAAAGGAGAATTTTCTATAAGTTCGCTTACAGATACGATCTTATACCCCTTATCCGTCAAAAGCTTTAGTTGCGCTCCCAATCCGTCTGCAACGGGTGTGCGCCTTAGCATATTGCAGCCGTCTTTTTGAAAAATTATCTGACCGCAGAAAAAATTCTCATCAGTTTCAAGTTTTGATTTTACAGGCTCTGTCATCGCCAAAACTTCGTCATCATAACTTTTTTTCGGAAGCCATCCTGCTCCGTCAAAGCTTGCCGCCATATACTGATATCCGCAAGCGGCATAAGCATCATAAGAAGAAAATCCGCCGCTTATCTTATCGACGTAGTGCGGAGGACGCGAAAGCTTCATTTCATAGCCGTATTCATCATAAAGAAGCGAGTGCAAACGCATAAGATCTGCTATTACGTCGTCGATACCCTTATGTGTCACCCTTGCGCCGTATATAATGGGCTTTTTGCCGAAAAGAACGTGCGAATATGTGTGATTTGTTATCTCGTGACCGCCGTCTATCAGGCGGCGCAAAAGCTGCGGCTGATTTTTGCAGCCGCCGAACGAATCTCGGTTTATATCGGGATAGTGGTCATAGGCGATGCCGCCCCATTTTGCCGTTCCCTCTTTGCCGGCACTGTCGGGATAGTTGCCCGACGTATCGCCGATAACGTCAAACGTACCTTTTGCACCGTATTTTTCAAGCGTTTCCGCAAGCAAAAGCGTCAAAGGCTTTGATTCCTTATCGGGATTTGCGGGCAGTCCGAAAGGGCCGTCATCAAAGGTCATGGCGCATATTTTTTCATCAGTTGCCACTCTTTCTATTCTTCTGACAGAAGAAAGATAAACGGGAGTTGAGGCTTTGATTATGACGTCAAACGAGTGTTTGACTTTTTTTGCCAAGCCGATGGCTTTGCTGACACAAGACATATAATACCTCCTATTTTCCGATGATATCGCGGAAAAATCCCGCAACAAGATATGCCGCACCCTTTGCGATCTCAAGTATATTCTTCGATTTTAAGTCTTTGGTAAGTCTTGATATACCCTTATATCTCCATTTGCTCTTTCTGCTTAGAACGGCATGGCATTTGCCGTTTATAACAGCCGCCTTTATTGATTCCGAATCAAGCTTATCACATTCGATCTCGCAATAAGCGCCGCCTATCTCGTATTTCGTGTGCGCGTCACTGCCGCCGAAGGTTTTGCGTTTTGTGATATTTGCAAGTTTTGCGGCATTTTCGTTCGCCCCCTCGCGCAAAGCGGCGCGCGAATTGCAAATTTCATAGCCGTCGAGCGGCGAAAGACAAAGATTTACAAAAGTCATTTTCTGCGGAGCGAAAGGATGCGACAAAACCGCGATGCCGCCGCATTTGTGGATCTCATCTATCGTTTCTGAAAGCTCGCAAGTGTCTTTATATATGCGCGTCGGCAAATCTTTTGTGCAGAAGAGCGCCAAAACGTGACCCGATGCCGTTGTGATCTCCGAGCCGGGGATAAAGAGCACCTCATCGCCGCAATAATCGAGCGGGGGCTCATTATGATCGCAGACCGCAACTGCGGAAATTCCGTATTTCTTTGCATATTTCTCGATCGTCGGCGCAGTCTGCGTGCCGTCTTCCGAACGGTTGCTGTGTACGTGAAAATCAACTTTGTAAAGCATAATCGTCACCTTTTGAACAAATTTTTCATATATCTGCGATAGGGGCCTTTATCATTTTTGTCAAAAAGGCCGTTTACTTTCTTTTTGGAAAACAAATCGTGTATAACTCCGAAAACGCGTCTGAAATCCTTCTTGCGAATATACCCCAAAACGGATGCGATATCGGCGGGATAATATATCATTCTGCAACTTTGAGGCGGTAAATATTCAACGTCTTCTCTGCCGAGGCTTGCAAAATACCATATCTTTGCAAAATTCGACTTTGAAGCGCGCGTCAAGGGATATGTGCCCCAAACTCTGGGATTGACTTCAAGCAGATATTTTTTACCGTCCGACGACTCTTTGAATTCAAACATTGCAACGCCGGAAAATGAAAGTTGCTCGCAGATTTTTTTGACGCTTGAAAGCATATCGTCATCGCAAACCGTATCGGCGCAGCTTGAGGGACCTCCGCTTGTCGGATATTCCCTTATGCGCTTATGACCTATATGCGCAAGCACTTTGCCGTCTTTTGCAACTACCGAACAGCCGTAACCGTAACCCTTTATAAATTGCTGAACGACGGGAGGCTCCGCGGTCAGATCCATAAAATGCGCGTATGCCTCCGATGCCTCTTTTGCATTTTTTACTATTTTATACCGATCGGCGGCAACAAGCCCGAATTTTTCACCGCAATGCGGTTTTATAACGAGCGGATATTCAAGATCTTCAAAATCGTTATCAGATGAAATTTCAAAACTTCTCGGTGTCAAGACCGATAAGCTTTCCGCCAATTCCGCGACCCTTTGCTTATCGTTTAAAAAATCAAGATCGCCCATTTTCGGCAAAAGCGCATAGGCATGATCACCTATATCACTATTTGCAACTGCACAAAGGGTTTTGGCGCCTATGCAAAACAATGCAGGCTTTTCGCCGTATTTACGTAAGAGTCCGTCACAAGCGCTTTTTATTGAATTCAAAACATCGTTTTGGTCGAGTATGATCTTTTCTTTGCAAAAACGTGATGCAAAGCCCACGGCGTTATCAGCGTATTTTTCATACTCTGCGCATACGACAAAGACGCCCATTTCGCCGAGATCTCTTATCAAAGAGACCGACATCCTGAAATGAGCATCGGTGACCAAAGCGAGCATCATATCACGTCCTTTTCGAAAAATCAGATCATTTTTTACCGGTAGAGCCGAAGCCGCCCTCGCCCCTTTCGGTATCGTCAAGACAGTCGCTTTCGCAAAAATCACAGCGCAGATAGGGCGCAATGACGAGCTGGGCTATTCTTTCCTGGTTCTCTATTTCTGCAGTAATATCCGAATGGTTGTGCAATGCGACCATTATTTCTCCGCGATAGTCGCTGTCAATGACACCGACCTTGTTTGCCGGAGCAAGACCGCGTTTTGTCGCAAGACCGCTTCTTGCATAGATAAGACCGACGTATCCCTCGGGTATTTCAAGCGCGATTTTCGTATGGATGAGCACGGTCGTGTGAGGGGGGATCTCGACGTTTTTTCCCTCACAGACGTATAGATCGGCGCCTGCGGCAGAAAGTGAGCCGTATTTCGGCAATATCGCATCAGAAGCTAATTTTTTAACCTTGACTTTTTCCATATTTTCCTCCGTTATTTGCATAGATCGGGACGTAAAACGGCAAGCTTCAAAACAGATAACTGCGTTTTCGCATCGGGTATCCTGCCTGCCATGACGTCGTCAAAAAGCGTCTTGAAAGGCACCCATTCGAGATTCAGAAATTCATCGTCATCAAGATTTTGCCGTTCGGTTTTAAGATCTTCTGCAAGATATATTGTTAGTTTTTCATCGGTATAAGCCGCGGCGGGATAGAAATCGCCCATATTTGTCCATTTTGAGGCGATAATTCCCGTTTCCTCCGCAAGTTCGCGCTTTGCGGCAGATAATCTGTCCTCGCTCTTTGAATCGAGCTTGCCGGCAGGAATTTCGCATATCACCGAATTCACGGGATATCTGAACTGGCGTTCGATCAAAACGCATCCGTCAGAGCGCAAAGGCAAAATGCAAACAGCTCCGACGTGTCGAATATATTCGCGCTTTGCGTCTTTGCCGTTCGGCAAGCGCACGTCGTCAACTCCGACGTGCAAAACAGCGCCGTCATATAAAAGTTTTTCGGAAAGTTTAGTTTCCGACAAATCATCAAAATGTTTCATGCTATCACTCCGTTAACATACATATTATAGCAAACGCAAACAATATCGTCAATAAATTGTTGACATAGTAAGTGTTTCATTATAAAATAATTGTCGGTTTATGTAAAATTTTATCGAATAAAGGAAAATAACGTGTTCAAGGTACTTATTAACAACTACAAAACGATGTTCAAAAATGAGTTCGGCTCATATAATACGTCAAAACTGATAAAGGATGTTTTAGCCGGACTTACCGTTGCGGCAGTCGCACTTCCTTTAGCTCTTGCTTTCGGTGCCGCATCCGTTGATATTTCAAGCGGCGCGCTGGGCGTAGTTGCCGGTCTTATCACCGCCATAATTGCCGGAATAGTAACAGGCGTTTTGGGCGGCGGCAGTTTTCAGATATCCGGCCCCACCGGTGCCATGACGGTCATCCTTTCGGGCATCGTCGGCGGAAAATACGGTTTTTCCGGTATGCTCTGCGCCTCTTTTATGGCAGGTATCATACTGCTTTTGCTCGGAATTTTACGTTTCGGCAGAGTAATAAAATTCATTCCGCGTCCCGTAGTCATCGGTTTTACGTCGGGAATATCGATAGTTATAGCTCTCGGTCAGCTTTCAAACTTTTTCGGTGTTTCGCTCTCCGGCGACAATATCATATCAAAACTTATTTATTTCTTCAAATACTGTCTTATTAAAATAGATTTGACAACGGTCTTATGCTCCGCAGCCGTAGTCGTTTTTATGGCGATATATCCCAAGCGCTTGGCAAAGTATGTACCGTCAAGCCTTATTGCCATAATCATTTGCACCGTCGTTGTCAAAATATTCAAAATACCCGTTGCAACGATAGGCAAAATTCCCTCGTCGATAATAAATGAGATCACCCTTTCGTTTTCGGGCTTTGATCTTTCAAGCATAAAAGAACTCATAAGTCCCGCTGTCACCATTGCGGCACTCGGAATGATAGAGAGCTTGCTCTGCGGTACCTGCGCCGCCGGAATGAAAAAAGAAAATTTCGATTCCGATATCGAGCTTATCGCTCAGGGCATCGGAAATATGACTGTCACGCTCTTCGGCGGAGTCCCCTCGACTGCGGCAATGGCAAGAACGAGTGTCGCCATCAAAGCCGGCGGCGTTACCCGTTTGACAAGCGTATTTCAATCGGCATTTCTGCTTATGTGCGTCTTTTTCTTATCCGGCATCATCGGAATGGTCCCCTATCCCGCACTTGCAGGCGTGCTTGTTATGACCTCGTGGAAGATGAACGATTTCAAAACGATAGGCGAATATTTCAAGGGTAAACACGCCGATGCGATAGTTCTCTATTTGGTAACGATGATAGCGACCGTGCTGCTCGATTTGACTTATGCGATACTTATAGGCGTCGGTCTTTCATTCGTACTTTTTGTCATAAAGCTCACAAAACTCGATATGGAAGCCGAAGAAGACGATACAGAGACGGCAAAAGTCAAGATATCGGGAGTTTTGTTCTTTGCAAATGAAAAAAAATTTTGCAAAAAGCTTTCGGCTCTTTGCACCGACAAAGCACTTGTAACCGTTGATCTCAGCGCCGTCAGCTATATCGATCTCAGCGCCGCAGTCGGCATTCGCGAACTGTTATGCGAAGCAGAAAAAGAAAAGATAAAAATAATATCCCCCGCCGCACAAAGCGCTGCAAAAATACTGAAAGACACCGTTTTAACGGATAATAGATAAAGCGACGTTTAGAATAAACAATCAACATTTTATACCGAAAAAACACCGTGATGCTCACATCACGGTGTTTTTATTTAAGTTTTTTGAGCGATTTCATCATTTCTATTGCCACCGGCTTCACATCCGGTTTCAGTGTTGCGAACAACTCGCCTATCTCGCCGATGCGGTAGTTTTTAGATTCCGTTACGGCATTTCCGAGCAAAGCGCCGATATCACAGCCGATAAAATCACAAATGCAGCTCAAGGTTTCAAGTGTCGGACGCACCTTTCCGTTTTCGATTTTTGACAGATATACAACGGTGATATTTGCAGCTTCGGCAAGTTTTTCTTGCGTGAGTCCCTTTTGGTCTCGCGCCTTTTTTATACGTGAGCCGATAAGTTTGTAATCGATCATATATTTCACCTCAACATAATAATATCAACATTGAACTGAAATTTTAATAAACTGTTAGTATTACTTGACATATTAGAACAATAATGTTAAAATTATTTTGCGCATTTTATTGCAAAAATACAATTTTTATCAAAGGAGTGGCGACATTATGAGGAATATATGTTAATCAGCAATTGCGTAGCAAAGAAATATTATAGTATAACTTGATAAATTCTACAGTTTTATTAGGAGGTAGAAAATGAAAAAAGGTATATTTGCCACAAAAAGATTTGTTTCTTTAATCTTGTGTTTATCAATTATAACTTTGTCAACAATTCCAGTATATGCTTTTACAAGAAATTGCTTTAGAGACAATATTCTTAGTGAGAATGAATTAAAATCAGCCGTAAGAAATATTGTAAATTTAAAAGGCGTTTCCGCCGGTATTGATTATCTTGCAACAAGCGAAAATTGTGAGTGGTTTAATCTTAAGCATTGGACAGCTGCGTCACATTGTTGGAAACACGCAACTGAAACGGTAAGTTGTTTGTTTGATTGCACCGGTTTCGGGTCCGGAGACACATACGATACAGTTACACCTAATAGTAGTTGGGAAAAGGTTTCTGCTGCATCAAAGTCAGGTACAAATGCTACGGCAACACAATTTATGAGCGATATGTTTAAATATGCTGTTCCGGGCGATGTAATCGTGATGAGCAACAATTCAAAAAAACATACTGTTGTTGTATGGAAAAATGATGGTTCTACATTTACTATATATCAGTCCGGACATTCTGGCGGCACGCCAAACACGCCAAAGCCATCCGATCTTACAGGAAAAGAATATACAAATGCTCAGTGGGTCGATTCCTGTTCATTTACTTCTTCATCTTCAGGACCGGGAACTTTCGCAGAAACAATTAACGGGTCTTCAGATTGCGGTTATACCTTGCTGCATTTCAAGAACTATCCTGACAATACCTTTTCTGGTAACGCCTACACCTATTACCCCTCGTACGGCAAGATCGATATGTATGCTTACCGCGACAGTTATGTAAAATCAATGCCGTGCTCGAAAACGACGGATCCGAATTCCGTTGATGTCGAAAAGGCAACGAACAAATCTTATATTGCCACCGGTATATATAAAAACACTGCAGGAAACTACTGGTATGAGGTCTATTCAACAGAAACATATAAATTCCTCGGCTACGTTTACAGCGGCGATGTTGCGAAACATGATTATTTCCCTCCCGCTTCGGACGTTTCCGTTTCGTCCGCGACACTTCCGACATCCGTAGTTAAGGGAAACACATTCAGAATAGAAGGTACGGTAACCGCGCAATATACAAAACTCACATCGGTGTCAGCATATATAAAGCAGGGATCGACCAATAAATGCTCAAAAACCGTATCCTTGAGCAATGTATCGTCATATTCCCTATATCCCGATATAAACACCGCGATGACGTTCAAATCGCTTGATGTCGGCAATTATACTTATGTTGTAGAGGCGAGCGTGGCAAACTACAGTGCGGTCGACAACAAGCTTTCGCAGTCAACGGAAGCGAGAATAACAAAGACGACTCTTATCGAGCAACCGTTTTCTGTTGTTGCCTCATCAGGCGGTACTACGACGAATATAGCGACATTCAGTGAAGTTTCGGCGCTCAATATTACCGGAACGACGGCAGATATCGCTTTTCGATGCACATTTCCGGATTTGATAAAATACTATGATTTTCCGTATGCCGGTGTTGATATATACGATGCAAGCGGTAACTTTATCATGGAAGGTTATAAAGAAGACGAAAGCGGATTGTCGGGAAATTACAATTATTGTTACAATACAAAAAAACCATGGACAATAAGCGGTCTTACACATCTTAAGTCGTACAAATATAAACTATGGGCATTAGTGGACGGAACGAAATACTATTCTGATTTTTACTCATTTACCACTACCGGCTCTCATTCATATACGCAGAAAAACACCGCATCGCAGTATAAAAAGAGCGATGCGACATGTACAAGCGCGGCGGTTTATTATTACAGCTGTACGTGCGGAGCCGTGGGAACTTCAACGTTCACAAGCGGATCGGCTTTGGGACACACGTATACGAATTCCTGCGACACTTCTTGTGATCGCTGCGGAGCGACGAGGAGCATAACTCACTCATATTCAAGCACATGGTCAAGCGATTCATCGCAGCACTGGCACGTTTGCACCGTTTGCGGTACAAAGAAAGACGCAGCGGCGCACGTTTATGATAACGCGTGTGACACCACCTGTAACGTCTGCGGAGCAACGAGGAGCATAACTCATTCATATTCAAGCACATGGTCGAGCGATTCATCGCAGCACTGGCACGTTTGCACAGTTTGCGGCACAAAGAAAGACGTAGCTGCGCACGTTTATGATAATGCGTGCGACACTACCTGCAACATCTGCGGTGCGACGAGGAGTGTGACTCACTCATATTCAAGCACATGGTCAAGCGATTCATCGCAGCACTGGCACGAATGTGAGTGCGGAGAGAAATCAGACATAGCATTGCACAGCGGCGGTACGGCTACTTGCGTATCAAAGGCAAAATGCTCGGTGTGCGGCACAGAATACG
>JAGAFQ010000034.1 GCA_017612495.1 Clostridia bacterium | reverse complement strand
GCCGCCGCCGAAGAGATCAAAGAAAAGGCAAGAGAAGTATTCTTTTAATAAAAAAGCAAGCCGCAAGGCTTGCTTTTTTTGTAAAGTCCTTTACCGTTTTGCGAAATCGTGCTATAATCGAAGAGGAAAGATTTTACTCTGTTTGTAAATACATATTTTTTAATGCCAAAGGAGTAATTATGGAAAAAGCAAAAGTATATTTCACAAGCAAAATAACCCCCGAAGCGATGATAAAAATGTATGATGCGCTCGGCATTACACTTTCGGGCAAGAAAGCGATAAAGGTACATTCCGGCGAGGATGGAAACAAGAATTTTCTGCGTCCCGAGTTTATGAAGCCCATAATCGACTTTGTCGGCGGAACGGTAGTTGAGTGCAACACCGCGTATTCAGGTGCGCGCAACGAGACCGAGAAGCACAAAAAGCTCATCGAAAAACACGGCTGGACGGAATATTTCAATGTCGATATAATGGATGCCGAAGAATAGACCGTTTGGAACATTCCGGGAGGAAAAATACTCAATATAAACGTGCTCGGCAAGAACATAGAAAATTACGATTCCATGCTCGTTCTTTCTCATTTTAAGGGACACCCCTGCGGCGGCTACTGCGGAGCGCTCAAACAACTTTCGATAGGATGCGCTTCAAGCAGCGGAAAATGCCTGATACACTCCGGCGGCAAGGTCGACGACCAAAAGTATCGTGTGGAAGAACACGGCGCCCGACGAGGTGTTTTGCGAGGCTATGGCGGATGCGGCGTTTAGCGTTTGCGATCATTTCAAAGGCCGCATTGCGTTCATAAACGTTATGTGCAATCTTTCCGTTGACTGCGACTGCTGCTAAAATGCCGAGGAGCCGTGTATGAAAGATATCGGAATTTTATCTTCTCTTGACCCCGTCGCGCTTGACAGAGCGTGTATGGATCTTATCATAAATTCCGACGATCCGGGCAAGGAACACTTTATGCAGAGAGTCAACTCGCACTCAGGCATACACACGATCGAAGCAGCCGAAGAGATCGGCATCGGAACGTGTGAATATGAACTTATCAATATAGACGTATAAGGAGTTAATCATGAAAAAACAAGTCAAACAAAGCGAATATATCATTTCAAAAAAGCCCATTGCCGAAAAGATTTTGAACGCACTTTCGGCAAAATATGACTATGCCTCCGTTTTGCTCACCGACTGCGTCGGCTTTCGCTACGGCGTTTCAAAGTCGGGCACGGTGATCTCTCAAAATACTTCCCTCGGCTCAAAGGGCATGGTCATCAAAGTCTATCACGGCAAGAGCTATGCCGAATACAGCACCAACAAGATCGAAGAGGGAATGATCCCCGCCATCGAAGACGTGATAGACAAAAAGCTCATCCCCTTTGTCGGAAAATTGCCGAAATCGCTCCACTATAACGAATACGGCAAGATAAGCGACACCCCGTCGGAGCTTTCGAAATTCGGCGAATACGAGATAGATCCGCAGGAACTCGGCGACGAAAAGATCATCGCGAAGCTTTCCGATCTCCGACAAAAGACGCTCTCACTCGATAAAAGACTTCTTGACGTTATCAATATGTATAACTATCAGGTATATCACAAGGTCTTCTTGTCGAAGAACCGCAGAATGGAGCAGAGCGCCATTTGGGGCGAATCTTATACCCTTGCCATGGCGATGAAAGAGGATGGCGAGGTCAAAGAAAACTTTCAGTCCTATTCTTTGCTCGGCGGTGCCGAGATCCTCGACGGAATGGAAAAGGATATCGAGAACGTCTGCAAGAATACCATTGAACTTTTGAGCGCCGAGCATATCGAGCCCGGTGTATATGACTGCATCTGTACGCCCGAGGTCACGGGTATGATCGTTCACGAGGCGTTCGGCCACGGCGTCGAGATGGATATGTTCGTCAAGGACCGCGCGCTTGCAAAAGAATATATCGGCAAGCCCGTTGCATCGGAACTCATCACGATGCGTGACGGCAACTCACTTTGCGACGTTGCCACCTATTTCTTTGACGATGAGGGCACGATCTCAAATGACACCGTCGTTATAGACAAGGGAATATTGAAAGCCGGAATTTCCGATGCGCAGTCGGCAATGTTCCTCGGCACCATACCCACCGGCAACGGCAGACGCGAAAGCTATGAAAGAAAAGCCTATACGAGAATGACCAACACCTATTTTGAGGCAGGCAAAGACAAACTTTCCGATATGATAGCCTCCATAAAATACGGTATGCTTCTCGAACGTCCTTCAAGCGGAATGGAAGACCCGAAGAACTGGGGCATTCAGTGTATGGTCAGCAGCGCAAGAGAAATAAAAGACGGCAAATTCACCGGCAAGATCTTTTCGCCCATCGTGCTGACCGGCTATGTGCCCGACTTGCTCAAATCCATTTCAATGGTCAGCGACAGCGTGGAGCATTGCGGCAGCGGCGCCTGCGGCAAGGGCTACAAAGAGTGGGTCAAGGTCTCTGACGGCGGCCCGTATATCAAAGCAAAGATCTGTCTTGGTTAACGGAGGAAGATAAAATGGTATCAACGATCAAAAAAATACTTGCAAAAAACAACATTTCCGAATGGAGCCTTGTATACAGCGATATATCCGCAAGCGAGCTTTTCTTCATAAAGAAAAACCTCGATATGCGCCGCGCAAAGGACGTTGAAAAATACCGTCTGACCGTCTATAATTCTTTCTCAAAGGACGGATGCGACTATAAGGGCTCATCGTCGATAGAGATAGTGCCTTTCCAGAGCGAGAGCGAAATAGAAAGCCTTATCAAAAAGGCATATTTCGCCGCATCTTTCGTGCGCAACAAGACGTACGACCTGCCCAAAAAAGAGGTCGGCTGCAAGCCGTCGCAAAGCGGCCTTGCAAAGTTATCGCTTGAAGATTGCGCCTTGGCTTTTGCCGAAGCGCTCTATTCTCCCGATGACGGCAAAAACGGCGGCGCGTTCGTAAATTCGAGCGAGATATTTGTCAAGAGAGCAAATATAAAGATCATGAATTCAAACGGTACCGAGGTCAGCTATTGCGATTATTCGGCAGAGGGCGAATTCGTCGTTCAGTGCAAAGAGCCCGAAGACGTCGAAATGCACTTCACGTTTGAATATAACTCGCTTAACACAGACGCCATCGCAAAGCTCGTCAAAAGCGCGCTTTCGAGCATCTCCGACAGAGCAGTTGCCAAAAAGGAACTCAAAACGGGAACCTATGACGTCATTCTTTCCGACAGATATTTGGCAAAGCTCATGGGCTTTTTCGCCGCAAGGACGTCGGCGTCATTGGTATATCCCGGATATTCAAATTGGAAGATCGGCGACGATATACAGAAGAGCAAAGACGGCAAAGAGGACGGCGAAAAGATCAACGTCTGCGGCGTTGCAAAATCGCCGTACAGCTTTGAGGGCATCGCCATGAGGGATATCGAACTCGTAAAGAACGGCGTTGTCAGATCCTATCACGGCGGCGCGCGCCTCTGCTCATATCTCGGCATCGAGCCTACGGGCGATTATGAGGCGATCTCGTCTTCAAACGGCAAGACCGCTTTTGACGATATGAAAAAGAAACCTTATCTCTATCCCATCGCCTTTTCCGATTTCCAAGTCGACGAAAACAGCGGCTTTTTCGGCGGCGAGATGCGTTTGGCATACTATTTTGACGGCAAAGATATAAAGATCGTCACCGGCGGCTCGGTAAACGGCAATATGATCGAATGCATCAATTCGATCGCGTTCTCAAAGGAGCGCTACGAAGAGTCGGGCTATTGCGGACCGTTTGCCGCACGCTTTAAGGATATAAAAGTAGCCGGCAGCGTTTGAGTTTTATAAAAGCAGGCGATCATTTATGAAATTTTTTCCGCTGAACTATAAGAGCATAGACAAAACGGCGGAGATCTTCCGCCGTATGCCTTACAGAATAAACGATTATTCCGTCGGCACAAAACTAATTTGGAAAAACACCTATCACACGCAGTATGCGATTTTTGCCGACTGCCTGATACTCAAAAACAAAGTCGGCAAAGAGACAAGCTTCAACTATCCCATCCCGATTAAATCAAGCGCAGATATCGACGCGGCGCTTTCGGAAATCGAGCGCTATGCAAATGAAAATTTTCTGCCGCTCATCTTTACCGAGATACCAAAGGCGTGCCTTGCATCGTTGCTTTCGCGCTATGATAACGCCGTATATTCGAGTGACGTATCGAATGAAGATTATCTTTACCACGCGAGCGATCTTGCCCATTTTTCAGGCAAGCACTATTCGGGTCAGCGCAATCATATCAAAAAATTCGACTCTCTTTATCCCGAGGCGGAGTTTATAAAACTGTCGGTCGCCGACAGAGAAAAGATACTTGAATTTTTCGACCATTTTGAATATGCCGCTTCCAAAGGCGAGAGCGCCGAGAGGGAAATGCGCTATTGCAAAGAATTCTTTGCAAATGACTTTTCGCATTTCTGCGTCGGCGGTATGCAGATAGGTGGCAAACTCATATCCGTTTCGGTGGGCGAGATTTGCTTTGACACTATGATAAACCACATAGAAAAAGCGATGACGGAATATGAGGGCGTCTATCCCAAAACGGTTTGTGAATTCGCCAACGCTTTTTGCTCATCGTGCGCTTATATCAACCGCGAAGAGGATATGGGCGATATGGGCTTGCGCCGTTCCAAGATGCAATACCGTCCCGTGCAGAAACTCAAAAAATACCGTGTCTGCCCTCAAAACGAACTGTCGCGGTTTGACAAAATACCGACGATCCACACCGAAAGACTGACGCTTGACGAGATAAGCAAAGATGACGCTTTGGTATATTTCAAGCTTTCGACCGACATCGACCGCAACAAATTCTGGGGCTATGATTACCGAGATGACGTCAAGGCGCCGAAAACTGACTATTTTGTACTCGATGCGAAAAAAGATTTTGAGAACAAAACGGCGATAAACTTTGCCATTCGCCACTCGGGCAGAATGATAGGCGAAATAATCATATATGATTTCGATTATCACCAAACGGCTGAAATAGGCATACGCTTATCGCGCCGCTGTGAGGGACACGGCTATGCCAAGGAGTCGCTGGACGCTGCAGAAAAATTCGCGCTCTGTGAAATGGGACTTTCTTCAATAAGAGCAAGATGCGCCTTTGAAAACGAAAAATCGAGGCGGCTTTTGTCAAGCCTTATGACACCTTGCGGCGAGAGGGACGGATATTATCTGTTCGAGAGAAAAATATAAAAACGACAAAATAGCATTGAAAAACAATCCATCGGAGGGCTCTATGGATTTTTACGGTCTTCAAAAAATGACGTTGCTCGACTTTCCCGGCCACGTTGCGGCGACGGTCTTTACGGGCGGATGCAACTTTCGCTGCCCGTTTTGCCACAACGCGCTGCTCGTGAACGTCGAAACGGATGTTATTACCGAAAATGAGATACTTGATTTTCTTTCAAAGCGCAAGGGGATACTCGACGGAGTCGCAATAACGGGCGGCGAGCCTCTTATGCACGCAGAGATCATACCCTTTATGCAAAAGGTAAGAGATATGGGCTTTATGATAAAGCTCGACACAAACGGCTCTTTTCCCGAAAGACTGAAAGAAATAGTGCGTTTGCGTCTTTGCGACTGTGTTGCAATGGATATAAAAAACTGCAAAGAAAAATATGCCGAGACCTGCGGACTTGAAAGGGCAGATATCGACAAAATATCCGAAAGTGTCGATTTTCTTATCGGCTCCGGCATTGATTTTGAATTCCGCACCACCGTCGTTCGGAACTTCCACAGCACCGAGGATATAGAAAAAATAGCACAATGGATAGGAAAAGCCCCTAAATATTTTCTTCAGAATTTTGTTGACAGCGGCGCGCTTTTGGGTGAAAATATCGAGGGCGTTTCGAAAGAAGAACTCGAAAAAATGCGCGAAAGTGCCTTAAAATGGGCAAAGTCGTGCGAAATTCGCGGAATTTAAATTCGCGGAATTTGAACGGCAGAAAATTCACACAAAATATTGTGTTTTTCTCATTGACATCACACAATATATATGGTATAATACTTCCGGACTAACAACCGGAGGTATTTTATTATGTATCAAATTATCAAAAGAGACGAAAGCATAGTCGATTTCGATATTTCGAAGATAGCGACTGCGATAAAAAAAGCTTTCGATGCCTGCGACCGTCAATATAACGATGATACGGTCGATTTTTTGGCGCTCAAAGTCACCGCCGACTATGAGACCAAAATAAAAGACGGCAAGATCACCGTTGAAGAAATTCAGGATAGTGTAGAATCGGTGCTTATCAAAGCCGGTTTTGACGATGTTGCCAAGGCATATATCCTTTACCGCAAGCAGCACGAAAATATCCGTCACATCAGCGATACCGTCGTTGACTATAAGACGATAATGGATAATTACCTTCAGATCAGCGACTGGAGAGTCAAAGAGAACTCCACCGTTACATATTCCGTCGGAGGTCTTATCCTTTCAAACTCGGGCGCCGTTACCGCAAACTATTGGCTCTCCGAGGTATATGATGAAGAGATCGCTTCGGCTCACAGAGATGCCGATATACACATTCACGATCTTTCCATGCTCACGGGCTATTGCGCAGGCTGGTCGCTCAAACAGCTGATCCAAGAGGGTCTTGGCGGTGTCACGGGCAAGATCACGTCGGCACCCGCAAAGCATCTGGCTACTCTTTGCAACCAGATGGTCAACTTCCTCGGTATCATGCAGAACGAATGGGCAGGCGCTCAGGCTTTCTCATCATTTGATACATATCTTGCTCCGTTTGTAAAAGCAGACGATCTTGATTACGATACCGTCAGAAAGTGCATCGAATCTTTCGTTTACGGTGTCAATACACCTTCTCGCTGGGGCACACAGGCGCCTTTTTCCAACATCACGCTCGACTGGGTAGTCCCCAACGACTTGGCAGAGCTCAACTGCATCATCGGCGGCAAAGAGATGGATTTCAAGTATAAAGACTGCCAAAAAGAAATGGATATGATAAACAAGGCGTTTATTGAGATCATGATCGACGGCGACGCCAACGGACGCGGTTTCCAATATCCTATCCCCACCTATTCGATAACAAGAGATTTCGACTGGTCAGAAACAGAGAACAACCGTTTGCTCTTTGAGATGACCGCAAAATACGGCACACCTTATTTCTCAAATTATATCAACAGCGATATGGAACCCTCCGACGTACGTTCGATGTGCTGCCGCTTGCGCTTTGACTTGCGCGAGCTCAGAAAGAAATCGGGCGGCTTCTTCGGCAGCGGCGAGAG
>JAGAFQ010000033.1 GCA_017612495.1 Clostridia bacterium | reverse complement strand
TGAAGCATTGCCGTCACGCGCCGAAAATGAAGACGCCCTAATGGGCTAATGAAGGAATGAAGACGCTTCGCGGGTGGAGGAATGAAAAGGGGAGAACAGGAGAAATGAGGGCGTCTTCGCTTCATTAGGTGCAAAGCACCGTCTTCATTAACGAGCAAAGCGAGTGACTTCATAAGCGTCAGCGACTTCATTCGGAAAATATAGATATTTCCCTGCTTGCAACGGTATGAGACGCGCAATAAAGAAAACCTGCTGAAAAGGATTTTCAAGTTCCTTCTCAGCAGGTACTTTTTTACAAAAAAACTGCCTTATCAACCCGTCACGTTGCCGTTCCGTTTGTTTTTTATATTGGCGACGTGACTTTATTTCGTTGCTGTGAAATTTGACTTTTTGATAATTTTGAGTTATAATGTGCACGTGTGAAAATCGGATATGAAAATGCCGTTTTGTGCGTGATAGTTCCAAGCGGCCGCGTCTTGAAATTTTCAGATTTGCGTCCGGTAAACACAAAAACGTATATCGTATTTTTGCCGTCTTTTGGCGGCGAAAGGAGATCACAATGAAAAGAAAATTCGGCGACCGCAAGGACGGTACGCTTTTGAGAGATATCGACTCCATGCATTTTATCTGTCCTTTGCTCTATCCCAACAGATGTGACAACGAGGCGTTTATATCCGAAAGAATAGATTTGACTAATCTCAAAGCTTATCTTGACAAGAAAAATTACGAGGGCATCCCGTATAAATACACGTTGTTTTTAGTCATCGTGGCAGCGACTCTCAAAACGCTGACTCTGCGTCCGAAGATGAACCGTTTCATCGCAAACAAAAGCACCTATCAGAGAAACGAGGTATCTGCCTCTTTTGTTGTGAAAAAGATCTTTTCAGACAAGGGCGAAGAGGGTCTTGCCTTTATCCATTCAAAGCCCGATGACACTATCGATACAATATATAAAGAAGTTTTCAAGCAGGTCTCGAAGTGCCGCGACGGCAAAGAAAAAGATACGTCGAGCGACGCTATGGATACCTTCACGAAATTGCCGAGATTCATAAGCAGAACTGCCGTTGCGTTCATTTGCCGGCTCGATAAACACGGTTGGGTGCCGAATTCTCTCATTGCAACAGACCCATATTATTCATCGGTCGTTTTGACAAATCTCGGTTCTATCAAGCTCCATTCGGGCTATCACCACTTGACGAATTGGGGCACGAACTCCGTCTTTTGCGCGATAGGCGAAAGAAAAATACGTCCCTTTACGGACGAAAACGGAAATATCGATATGCGCGACAGCATTGATATAGGTCTTACGATCGACGAAAGGCTTGCCGACGGATATTATTATTCAAAGACGGTGCGTCTGCTTAAAAAGCTGATCGTAAATCCCGAGCTGCTTGAATTGCCGCTTAGCGAGGAGGTCGAATATTAAATGGAAACGATAACTGCCAAAGCCCCGTGGAAAAACCATATGGGCGGTGTCCCTTTTACTCTTGACTACTTTGACGGCAGTATGTTTGACGCAGTAAACGCCATAGCGGAAAAATATCCCGATAACGTAGCCTTTGACTTTATGGGCGTTAAGACGACATACAAGAAAATGGTCGCACAGATCATAAAGTGTGCAAAGGCACTTCGCACCATAGGCGTCCGCGAGGGAGATCGCGTTACGATCGCTTTGCCGAACTGTCCGCAGGCTATTTATATGTTTTATGCGGTAAACCTTGTGGGCGGAATAGCAAATATGATACACCCCTTGTCTGCCGAAAATGAAATAGAGTTCTATCTCAATGAGTCGGAAAGTGTTACGGCGGTAACGCTTGACCAGTTCTATCACAAATTCGAGCATATAAGAAAAAATACCAAGGTCGTCAACATCGTTATAGCGAGCATAAAGGATGAGCTTTCTCAACCGATAAAAGCCGGCTATATGATGACGGCGGGCAGAAAGATCAAAAAGATACCGTCGGATGCGCCGATAATCAGCTGGAAGCAGTTTATGACGCTCAGCCGTTCGTGTTTCTATCAATACAAGAATACAAGAAAAGCCGATGATCCCGCCGTTATACTCTATTCGGGCGGCACGACGGGCACGACCAAGGGCATCGTCTTGACGAACCGCAATTTCAACGCTCTCGGTCAGCAGGTCATCGCGGCAAACCCGATGTTCCGCATAGGCGATAAAATGCTTGCGGCAATGCCTCTTTTCCACGGCTTCGGACTCGGCGTATGTATCCACACGATGCTTTCGCAGGGCGGCAGATGTATACTCATTCCGAGATTTACCGCAAAGAGCTATGCAAAGCAGATAACAAAATACCGCTGCAATTTTATTGCGGGCGTTCCGACGCTATATGAGGCTCTCACAAGACTTCATTCCATGGACAAAGCAGATCTTTCGAGCTTAAAAGGCGTTTTCTCGGGCGGCGACTCGCTCTCGATCGAACTCAAAAAGAAACTCGATAAGTTTTTATATGACCACAATGCTTCGATACAGGTCAGAGAGGGCTACGGCACTACCGAAACGGTCACCGCCTGCTGCCTGACACCTCCTAACCTTTGCAAGGAGGGAAGCATCGGAGTCCCGTTCCCCGATACATATATTAAAATAGTGGAGCCCGGCACAGACAGAGAACTCCCCTACGGCGAAGAGGGCGAGATCCTTTTGGCAGGTCCCACCGTTATGAAAGAATACTTAAAGCATCCCGATGAAACGGCGCTCACCCTGCGTCATCACGCCGACGGCTTAACGTGGGTATATACCGGAGATCTCGGATGTATGGATAACGAGGGCTTCGTCTATTTCAAGGGCAGAGCAAAGAGAATGATAATCACATCCGGCTATAACGTATATCCGGGTCAGCTCGAAAACATCCTCGATGCTCATGAATTCGTTCAGATGAGCTGCATTATCGGTGTTCCGGATGCTTTGAAAATGCAAAAGGTCAAGGCGTTCGTCAAATTGCGCGAGGGCATAAAGCCGGACGATGCGACAAAGCAGATACTCTTGGCATATTGCAGAAAGAATATCGCAAAATATGCAATGCCTTATGATATCGAATTCCGCGATGAAATGCCGAAAACTCTGGTAGGCAAAGTGGCATACCGTGTTTTGGAGGAAGAAGAAAGCGCGAAGATTAAGGCTATGGCACAAGAAGAAACGGCGAACAGTTAAAATCAAATACCCGACGGAGCAAAATTTGCGGCTGTCGGGTATTTTTTTGCAAAACTATGGAAAAAAAGAGCAGAATTATGTATAATATAAGAAAGGATATCGCAAAGGAGATTTTTCGTGTTCGGATATATAAAACCATATTTTCCGCAAATGCTTGTGTGCGAAAGCGAATACTATAAAGCGGTATATTGCGGACTTTGCAAAACGATAGGCAAAAAGTGCGGAAACCTTTGCAGAATGGGGCTGTCTTATGACTTTGTGTTTTTAGCGGTCGTCAGAATGGCGCTCGGCGAAAACAAGCCCTTGATCAAAAAGCGCAGATGCTTTGTGCATCCGATGAAAAAGAGAAATATGCTCTTGCAGAACGAAGCGCTCGAATATTCATCACTTTGCCACGCGCTTTTGACTTACTATAAAAATCTCGATGACATCGCCGATAAAAAGGGTGCGGCAAAAATCGTTGCGAAACTTATCTATCCCTTTGCGCGTCATTATCATAAAAAGGCGAAGCCGCTTTTTGAACTCGACAAAGAGATCAAAGAAAATATGGCATCGCTCTCACGGCTTGAATGTGAGGGGGCGAGTGCAGATGCCTGCGCCGAAGTGTTCGGCGATTTGCTTTCTTGCGTTTTTTCATTCGGGATATCAGATGAAAAAAAGCGCCGCATAGCACAAGAGGCAGGCAAAAGCACGGGCAGATTCATCTATCTTTGCGATGTCTGCGACGATATAAAAAAAGACGCCGCAAACGGCGAATTCAATCCCTTGGGAGAGATGATGAACGATGACGATAAAAAGCGGATGGAAACTTCGCTTATCATGCACGCATCAAATCTTGCGAGAACACTTGAACTTTTGTGCGCGCCGGATGTTCCCGAATCGGGCATCCTTTTGAACATCGCATACAAGGGTATGCCGAGAGTGGCAAGAGAGGTGCTTTTCGGCAAGGAAACGAACGACAGTTTAACGGAGGAATTACAGAGTGACCGATCCTTATAAAATACTCGGGGTGTCGAGCGGAGCTACGGATGACGAAATAAAAAAGGCTTACCGTGAGCTTGCGAGAAAATATCATCCCGACAACTATGCGGGAGATCCGCTTGCAGATCTTGCCCAAGAAAAAATGAAAGAGATAAACGAGGCCTATGATGCCGTCATGCGCGACAGAGCAAAGGGCACAACGGGCGCCAACGGCAGGGCATACGATTATAATGAAAACAGATATTCCGGCGGTGTTTTTTCAAGAATACGCCAGCTCATTTCAACGGGTCGCTTTTCGGAGGCGGATATCATTCTCGATTCGATAAGCCAAGCCGACAGAAATGCCGAATGGTTCTTTTTGAAAGGCTGTGTGCTTTCAAAGCGCGGTTGGTATAACGATGCGCAAAAATGCTTTGAAAACGCCTGCTATATGGATCCTGCAAATCAGGAATACCGCGCGGGACTTGACAATATGAGAAACTATTCGTCGCGCTTTGCCTCCTCTTCGAGCGGAAGCGGTGAGTGCACGCCATGCAACGTATGCTACGGTCTTGCCTGCGCAGACTGTCTTTGCGAATGTCTCGGCGGAGATCTCATCTCCTGCTGTTAAGCGGAAAACTTTTCCGTTTTTGCCTATAACTTTGCAGTTACCTTTTTTTGCGGTTTTGCTATAATGTTAATAGCGGTCAATAAAAAGGGGTAGGCAAGATGGAAATTCTTTTGATAAATGATAGCAAACTGAAAGTCAGACTTTCGGCGGATGATATGAGATCCTTTGACATCAGTCTTGACGGGATGGATTATGACAATACCGAGACAAGACGGGTGTTTTGGGAGATACTCGACCGTGCCAAAAAAGAAACGGGCTTCGACGCCGCAAGAGAAAGAGTTTTCATACAGGTCTATCCCGCAAAAGACGGTGGGTGCGATATGTATGTGACAAAACAGGCGAAAAAAGAAACCGATATCAAGGAAATAAAAAAATACCGTGATAAGTGGCTCTTATACGGCTTTGATTCTTACGCCGACCTTGAATGTGCCACACAAAAACTGCATCGGACGGGAATTTTCACAAAAAGCGATGCCTATTATGAAAAGGTCGGAGAAAAATATCGCTATTATCTTGTTTTGTACGGCTTTGATGCGCCAAATGACCGTTTTTTATTTTTGGGCGAATACGGCAAGAGATATACGAATTTTGCCGCCCTTTCATACATAAAGGAGCACGGCGAACTGTTCATCTGCGATTGTGCCGCAAAAACGCTCGCAAAACTGAAATAAACGAATAAATAACTAAATGATCAAATCTTCGGAGGTCGATATGAAACTATATGCCACAGAACTTTTGCATACGGAAAAATCGATCCCCGTTTTTTTTGATTCCTTTTTGTCAGAGAAAAGATTTGAAGAATACAAAACGGCTTGCGACAAAAGAAAAAACGAAATATTGACGGGCGATAAGCTGATCATATATGCCGTCAAAACCGAATACGGCATCGATGCGCGCGGGCTCGTTTATAAAAAGCACGAAAACGGCAAGCCTTATTTTGAAAACGTGCCGTTTTATTTTTCGCTGACGCACACAGACACCCTCTGTGCGGCGGCATTTTGCAGAAACGAGATCGGAATAGATGCCGAACGTGTCACAGAGGTCAAAAATCGCATTTTTGAGCGCGTTTTTTCGGACGGTGAAAAACTGTATATAAATCACGCAAAAGACCGAAAACGCGCTTTTTTTGAGGTTTGGACGGCAAGGGAAGCATATCTTAAATACGACGGAGCGGGACTTCTTTGCAAAATGTCGTCGTTTGAGTGCGATTTTCAAAATCACACCGTCGGAGGTGTGCCGTTTTTACACTTTTATATTGATGAAAACGTTATTTGCGTCGTCGGTGCAAAAGAAGAGATTGAAATAATAAAAATTCCCATCGTTTGAAACGATGGGAATTTTTTTATTCAAATACGGTTTTGTCTTTGAGAAGTATCTCATATCGCAGAATGGATATATCGCCGTCAAGCGCGGTCTTTTCTTCTTTGTTTATGCCCGTTATCAAAAGATCGGGGTTGAGATAGTTTTCGTTATCCGCTGCGAGCATCACGTCGAATATAAGATTTTCGCCCTCTTTTGTGATCTTCTTTTCGGCAATGCGCGAAGAAATATCTATGCTCTTGATGCCCGATTTGCATTTCTTATCGACAAAGATCGGATTTGAAAGATATTCTTCATAATCGCCTGTATCGGCGCCGTTTTTCGCCTTTGCCTTTATTATGTAGGAGGCGTATGCGATTTTTTGAGGCTCACTCACGGGCGTCTTTACGCTCAATACATCAATGCCGCTCGGCATGGCGCACGAAAGCCGATTTTTTATATCCTCTTTATCGCAGTCGCTTTTGCAAATGACGATATCGGTATATTCGCAAATGCTCTCTGTGCCCAGCGAGAGGGGCAAAAGCAGAGTGAGCTTCGGGTGGGGATTAAAGCCCTGCGAATAGGCAAGGGGAATATCCGCCCTTGCTATGGCGCGGCGCAGAGTGCGCATCATATCAAGGTGAGAGATGAATTTGAGGTCGCCCGTTTTTGAAAATTTTATGCGAAGGGGCGTAAGCCCGTTTTGCGCATTTGTGTTTTGCATATATTCACTCCCCCTTGCATTTTTTGCAATAGACGAAATATTTGCAGTCCTCTTCGCTTTTCGCCATCGAAGAGGCTCCGCAGCCCGAACATTTTTCTTTGCAGTTTGCGGTCGTTTTCGATTCGTATGCCAAATGACGCTCACGCAATAAGAATTCCTTTGAAACACCGCAGTCGATAATATCCCACGGCAGCACTTCGTCTTCGCCGAAATTGCGGTTGGCATAGAACGACATATCGATGCCGCAATCGGAAAAGACTTCGCACCACTTGCCGTAATCGAAGAATTCATCCCACGCGTCAAACGCAAAGCCGCGCTCGTGCGCCGCTTTCAGCACTTTCGACAGTCGGCGGTCGCCTCTTGCGAAGACGGCTTCAAGGCGGCTTGTCTTTGCATCGTGGCGGTTGCATTTAACGTGCTTGGAGCGGTTGTTTTGCCAAAGAAGTTCCTGCTTTCGTTCAAGGTCTTCAAGGCTGTCTTGCGCATCCCACTGAAAAGGAGTGAAGGGCTTGGGAATAAAGCAGGCGACGGAAAGAGTGACGTTCGGCGCGCGGCTTATTCTTTCTTCGGTAGAATAAAAGGCATCGCAGACGCGCTTGCCGAAATAGGGTATCTCGGAAACGTCATCATCCGTTTCGGTGGGAAGACCTATCATAAAATAGAGTTTTACCTGGTTTTTGCCGCGCGCAAAGGCGATCTTGCAGGCGTCGATTATTTCTTCTTCGCAGACGTTTTTGTTTATCGCATCGCGCAGGCGTGGAGTTCCGGCTTCGGGGGCAAAGGTGAGTCCGCTTTGGCGCACGCTCGATATGCGATCCATAAGTTCTTCCGAGAACGTATCGGCGCGCAAAGACGGCAAAGAGAGATTGACCTTTTTGTCGTCAGTCCAGGTGAGCAGTTTTTCGGTGAGCTCATTTACTTTTGAATAATCGCTGATGCTAAGCGATATGAGCGATATCTCGTCATATCCCGTGTTGCGGTAAAGGCATTTTGCTTGTCCGTTCAGCACCTCGGGCGATTTTTCGCGCACGGGGCGGTATATCATTCCCGCCTGGCAGAAACGGCAGCCGCGGATACATCCTCTGAAAACTTCAAGCGAGATCCTATCCTGCACCGTTTCGACGTAGGGCACTACGAATTTGTCGGGGAAATATGCCCCGTCGAGATCTGCTATGATCCTTTTGCGTATCTTTTTCGGTATATCGTCATATAAGGGCGTATATTCTTTTATAGTGCCGTCTGCATTATAAGTGACGTCGTAAAAAGAGGGAACGTAGAAGCCCTCTATCTTTGCGGCTCTGTGCAAGAATTCCGTCTTCGTATAGCTGCCGTCTTTTTTCATATCGGCATAAAGATCTGCAAGCTCCGAAAGCGCCTCTTCGCCCTCGCCTATCGAGAAGACATCGAAAAAGTCGGCTATCGGCTCGGCGTTATAAGCGCAGGGACCTCCGCCCAAAATTATGGGCGCATCGTCTCCTCTTTCTTTTGACAAAAGCGCTATCTTGCCGAGAGAGAGCATATTCAAAACGTTGGTGTAGCACATCTCGTATTGAAGTGTAAAAGCGACGATATCGAATTTACAGAGCGGGTCGCCGCTTTCAAGGGTGCAAAGGGGCAGATCGTTTTCTTCAAGCTTTTTGTGCATATCGCCCCACGGTGCAAAGCAGCGCTCGCAAAAGACGCGCTCGTCTTTGTTGAGTGCGCCGTAAAGTATTCGCATACCGAGATTTGACATTCCAATCTCATAACTGTCGGGAAAACAGAATGCCACTCTGCACTCGACGCTGTTTTTATCTTTTAATATCTGATTGTATTCGCCGCCGACGTATCTGCCGGGCTTCAAGACACTCGATAAGAGCGCATCGGAATAGTTTTTCATTTTTGTGTTTATGCCTCCGTGATTTTTGCAAAGACCTTGTCGCCGACTCGCCTATCGAGCTTTACGCGCAAGATCTTTCCGCGCAGATCTTCATCCGATTCGATAAAACATTCGATGAAGTTATCCGAATGTCCGCAAAAGACGCCGCATTTTTTGCTTTCGCAAAGCATAGAAAATTCGGTGCCGTTTTTGATATATTCGTCTTGGATATCCGCTTTGATCTTTTCGCAAAGAGCCGATACCGTGTCAAATCTTCGGCGCTTGATATCGCTCGGTATCCGGTCTTTCATCATAGCGGCGACGGTGTTTTCGCGTATCGAATAGGGAAATTGATGAACGTGATAAAACCTTGCCGCCTTTAAGAATTCAAGCGTTTGAGAAAAGTTTTCATCGCTCTCGCCGGGAAAACCCGTTAAAAGATCGCAGCTGAACTGAACGTCGGGATTTATTTTGCGAAGATCATTCATTATTTTCAAAACGTCCGAAGACGTGTATCTTCTGCCCATGGCACGCAAAACGTCATCGGAGCCCGACTGAACGGAAATGTGAAAATGCGGCATGAGTTTTTTGTTTTGCGAAAACTCTTTTGCAAAACCATCGTCTATATAGGTGGGGTAGAGAGAGCCGAGACGGATACGCTCGAGCTTGTCGATCTTCGATACCTCCGAAATAAGGCCGACAAGATCGCCGTCTTCAAGATCTCTGCCCCAGGATGCGGTCTCGATGCCGGTCAGCACGACCTCTTTCCATCCGTTTTCGCAAAGCGCCGATACCTCCGATATGATATCGCTTTTCGGCTTTGACGATATCTTGCCGCGCGCATTCGGTATCGCGCAGTAGGTGCAGCGGTTTTCGCAGCCGTCCTCGATCTTTATGTATGCCCTCGTGCGCTCTGCGCGGCAGATGCTCATTTTTTCAAAGGGCAGGGAGTTTACGTCCTCGACGAATATTTTGCATTCGTCGTTTTTCTTTTTGTTTTTGATAAACTCTTTTGCAAGGTCTTCGCACATAAGCTTTTTGCGGTTGCCTATAATGCAGTCAAGTCCTTTTATGTTTTTTAACTTGTCATATCCGTTTTGAGCGGCGCAGCCCATGGCGATCACAAAAGCGTGCGGATGACTTTTTATCATTCGGCGTATCATCTGACACGATTTTCTGTCGCTCTCTTGCGTGACCGTGCAGGTGTTTATTATGCAGATATCGCATTCATCGCCGCTTTTGACGCGCTCAAAACCGTTTGCACAAAGCTTTTCCGATACGCAGTCGGATTCATATTTGTTTACCCGGCAGCCGAGATCTACAATACAGAAACGAGCCATATTACTTCGCTTTCTTTACAATGCCCGCGACCTCTTCTATCGAGAGATATTCTCCCGTGCCTTTGGTCACGATTATTGAAACGTGGTATATCGTATTTTCATATTCAACGTCATAGATGTAGTAGTTCATCGAAAAGGGCGTGCCGTCAAGATCGAATATCGTTTCGATGAGCACGGCGTCATGACCCGTAAATTCGATATACGATCTTTCGATCTTCGAATAGACCGAGCCGTCGTTTTTGAGATATGCTAAAAATTCGTCTGCATAGTCGTCAAGACCGTTCTGACCGCCCTCGCGTGTAAGCTGAACGGCGACGGTCGAGCCGGTATTCGTGTTTGACATAAGCGCGGGATATATGAGACCGAGCGTGCGAATGACCTTGTTTTGTTCTTCTTTTGACGAATATTCGCTTGGAGCGAGTCCCATCATCGAAAGGCGTGTGGCGTCGTTTGCGAACTGCCAATTTTCGGGCAGGTCGATCTTTATATTAAGGGTACTGTTCGTGTATGACGTTTTCGACATTTTGCCCAGCAGCTTGTCGCCGCCGCAGGAGCAAAGGGCAAATGTAAATATCAGCGCACATAAAAACAGGGTGATGATCTTTTTCATAGTGTTACTCCGTGAAAGATATAGTATAATAATATTTTACATAATATCCGCAATTATTTCAAGAGCAAGTTTGTTCTTCATTGACGGTGCGGTATTTCTGTGATAGACTATAAGAAAATAAAGATATTCAGAGGATAAAATGAAACGCTTTTTAATTGTATTTTCGGCGATCCTTCTCGCCTTTTCGATAAATTCCTGCCAAAAAGAGAAAGAAAATTTGCCCGCAGATGCCGAGGTGCACTCGGAAAGCAAGGTATCTTCGAGCGAAGAAAACACAAAGCCCGAAGATGAGCCGACCGAAAAGAAAATCTCTTTTTTGGCGGTGGGCGATAACGTCATGCACGACAGCATTCTTGCCGATGCGAGAAAAAATGCCGCGATATCGGCAGATACGTCGATAAAGAATGCGGGCTATGATTTTACGAAGCTTTACGAGAACGTAAAAGACGATATAAAGAGCGCGGATATTTCGTTTATCAACCACGAAGCTCCCGTTGCGGGAGATGAAAAAGGCGTTCAGGGCTATCCCATCTTCAATTCGCCCGAAATAATCGGCGATTTCATCGAAGATCTGGGCTTTGACATCGTCAATATCGCCAACAACCACATGCTCGATATGGACGGCACCTATCACAAGGACGGCTATAAGTCTTCCATTGAGTATTGGAAAGGGAAGAACGTATTGACGGTGGGCGGATATGAAAGCGCGAGCGATTATGAAAATATACGGTTTATCGAAAAAGACGGTATCAAGATAGCCGTTTTATCCTATACCGAATTTGTGAACCAAAACGCAAACGGATCGTCGGAGGGCTGCATCGTTCCGCTTTTTGATAAGGCGGTGATGGCAAGACACATAAAAAAGGCAAAGGAAAAATGCGATCTTGTCTTCGTTTCGATGCATTGGGGCAACGAAAACACATTTGAGATAACGGAAAATCAAAAATATTATGCAAAGTTTTTGGCAGACGAGGGGGTCGATGTCATAATCGGACATCATTCCCACACCATCCAGCCCATAGAATGGATAGACGGCAAAGACGGCAATAAGACGCTTTGCATCTATTCTCTCGGCAATTTCGTTTCAACGATGCTGGATTCATACAATATGCTTGAGGGAATGGTCACTTTCGACATAGTGAAAAAAGACGAAGACATACATATCGAAAACGTAAAAATGACGCCGCTCGTATGCCACTATTACGGCGATGCGAGCGTGCATGACAACCAGGATCTGTATTTGAGATACAATGCAAAGGTATATAAGCTTTCGGAATATACAGAAGAACTTTGCAAAATGCACGGCTCATCTTTGTGGGGCAAGTTCGACCTTGATACGTTAAAAGGCTACGTGACATCCACTATTTCAAAAGAATTTCTCGACTGACACGGGTGAATGATATGAAAAGAAAAATCATAATTTTTTTATCGCTGGTGATCGCACTTGCATCGCTCCTTTGCGCCTGCGACATAACGGGCAAAGAGCCCATAGCCTCTTCGAGCGATACGCAATCGAGCAAAACGCCTCAATCGAGCGATGAACCGGTCATAGTAAAAGAAACGCACAAAACGAGCTTCATCGGCGCAGGCGACAATATTACATATTACGGCAACTGGAGAGAGGCGCAATATAACTCCGACGGAAGCCGCAAATACGATTTTTCGCAGCAGTATGCGAAAGTATCGGATATCATAAGAAAATACGACCTTGCCTTCATCAATCAAGAGAACGTGATGACCGGCGGCGAGCCGGAGGCTTATCCGTGCTTCAACTGTCCGCGTGAAATGGCGGACGATCTTATCGGCGCAGGCTTTAACATAATAAACGTCGCCAACAACCACATGCTCGATCAGGGCAGTTCGGGACTTTATCAAACCATAGATTTCTGGCATACAAAAGATGTGACGATGATAGGCGGATATTATGACGAAGAGGACTACAACAATATCCGCGTGGTAGAGAAAAACGGCATCAGAACTGCGTTTTTGTCTTATACGTGCAGCACGAACGGCTTAAAGCCGTCGTCGAGCGTGAACATTTTGGTACCGTATTTCAGCGAAGAGACCGCAAAAGCGCAGGTCAAAAAGGCGCGTGAAATATCCGATTTCGTCATCGTTTCGGTGCATTGGGGAGATGAATACACTTATACGCCCAATGACGAGCAAAGGCACTATGCGAATATTCTTGCCGAGGCGGGCGCAGATGCCATCATCGGCCATCATGCGCACACCATCCAACCCGTTGAGTGGATAGACGGCAAAGACGGAGGCAAAACGCTCTGCGTTTATTCGCTCGGCAATTTTATTTCGGAGCAGGATAGAGTCTGCACGATCATCGGCGGTATGATGGGATTTGACATCGTTATGACCGACGGCGAACGCGCACACATCGAAAATGCCGAATATATGCCGATACTCATATATTTCAATAATTCGTTCTATAAAAACAGCGCTGTGCTCTTGTCGGATGCGTCGAGCGAGCTTGTATCTTCGCACGGACTTTTGGGATATTACGGCGTGCACACCTCGTTCGATGAACTTATAACGATCGCAAAGACCGTTATCGACAAAGAATTTTTGTCGGATTTTTATAAATGATTTGCGCATCTAATTGAATAAAAACACCTCATCGCACAAATAATAGCGATGAGGTGATTTTTTTGAAAAAGAAAGATATAAACGACGACTTTTCGCCCGAGGATATGACGCTCAAAAATTCCGTGGCATCTGCCTGGGAGTGTACGGGAATAACGCCCACCGTACCAGGCGGGGAGACGGAGGCGGAGGCATATTCGGATATTTACGATCTGCCCGTATCGCACAAGAATGCAAACGAATATCTGAAATCTCTGCCCGAGCACATAAGGCGCAGAGTCCTCGAAAGCGGAGTTTCGCTCGACGATGTGGACGAGATGCAAACCTACGTTTCGGGGCTGAAAATATAAAAAAGCGATGGAAAAAATCCATCGCTTATTTTTATTTCAACAAGCCGTGCTTTTTGAGTACCGCGCGGAGTTTTTCTTTGTTGCCGTCTTCCATTTCGCAAAGGGGCAGGCGCATTTCCGATGAGAAATAACCGAGCATTTCCATTGCGGTCTTTATCGGAATGGGGTTTACCTCGACGAACAAAAGGTTTATGAGGTCGAGAAGCTTTAACTGCAAAGCGGCGCTCTCTTTGACTTTGCCGTCAAAATAAAGGCGGCATATATCGTGAGTTTCTTTCGGCATTATGTTTGAAAGAACGCTGATAACGCCCTTGCCGCCGAGTGACAAAACGGGAACTATCTGGTTGTCGTTTCCGCTGTAAATATCGAGTGAGTCGCCGCATTCGGCTGCGATCTCGGCAATTTTATTGAAATCTCCGCTCGCTTCTTTTACCGCAACGATCTTGTCGTGCTTAGAAAGCTCGCGGTATGCGTTCATCGAAATGTTCGTGCCCGTACGGGAGGGAACGTTATAAAGGATTATCGGCTTATCGGTCGCTTCGGCGACGGTCAAAAAGTGCTTGATAAGTCCTTTTTCAGAGGCTTTGTTGTAGTAGGGGGTAACGTGCAAAAGCGCGTCGGCGCCCGCATTTGCGGCAAAGCGCGAAAGCTCGACGGAATATGCCGTTTCGTTTGAGCCCGTGCCGGCGATGACGGGTATGCGGTGAGCGACTTTATTAACGGCATATTCGATTATTTCTTTATGCTCGGCATCGGTCAAAGTTGCCGATTCGCCTGTGGTGCCGGCAACGACGATGGCGTCGATGCCGCCTTTTATTTGTTCTTCAATGAGCTTGCCGAAAGCGTCATAATCGATTTTATCGTTTGAAAAAGGAGTGACTATCGCGGTCGCGGCTCCGGTGAAGATCGTTTTTTTAGTGTTCGGATTTGCCATTTATTATGCCTCTTTCGCCGTATGTTTCGGCTATGTAAGTTGTGTTTTTATCAGTATATGCAAAACGTGTGAAACGGCATACTACTGAATTTTTATACGAAAATGATACCATAAATATTTGCGCTTGTAAAGATGTTTCGGAAAACAAAAGCAAAGTTTATAAGTTGTGCATTGTAATAATGTTTTATGTGTGCTATAATAATATAAATTTTACTATACGAGAGAGCAAAAAATGTACGACACCGATCTTTCAGTCAAAGATTTTGATTATGATTTACCCAAAGAACTTATAGCGCAAACTCCTCTTTCGGAGCGCGATTCGTCGCGTCTTATGTGCATTGGACGCACATCGGGCGCCATAGAACATAAGATATTCCGCGATATCGTCGATATGCTTGAAGCGGGCGACGTGCTCGTTATCAACGATTCAAAGGTCATACCCGCACGTCTTTACGGCAAAAAAGAGGGCACAAACGTCGACTGCGAATTCGTGCTTTTGCATCAGGATGCGCTCGATGAATGGGAAACTATGGTGCGTCCCGGCAGAAGACTTCGCCCCGGCACCGCCGTCATCTTTAACGACGGAGTTTTGCGCGCCGATATTTTGGAAACTGCCGATGACGGACTCAGACGCGTGCATTTTTCATACGATAAGGAAAAATACAAAAACATCTTCGAGGTGCTTGACGTGATAGGCAATATGCCGCTTCCGCCGTATATCACCGAAAGACTTGCCGACAAAGATCGCTATCAGACGGTCTATGCGCGCGAAAAAGGCTCTGCGGCGGCGCCTACGGCAGGCTTGCATTTCACCCCGGAGCTTCTTGAAAAAATAAGACAAAAGGGCGTTAAGATCGCGCCCGTTATGCTTCACGTCGGCATCGGCACTTTTCGTCCCGTCAAGGTCGAAAAACTGCGCGACCACGTTATGCACTCGGAATATTTTTCGGTGACAAAGGAAAGCGCCGATATGATAAATTCGGCACGCAAAAACGGCGGCAGGATAGTGGCGGTCGGCACGACTTGCACAAGAGTGCTTGAGAGCGCATCCGACGAACAAGGCATCGTTCACCCCATGTGCAAAAATACAGATATCTTTATTTTCCCCGGCTATAAATTCAAGGCGGTCGATTGCCTCATCACGAATTTCCACTTGCCGCAAAGCACGCTCATTATGCTCGTTTCGGCTTTTTCTTCAAAAGAGATAGTGATGAACGCATACGCTGAAGCGATCAAAGAAAAATACCGTTTCTTCTCATTCGGAGACGCATGCTTTTTTCATTGATTTCTGATCGGAGTTGCAAATATGATTAAGGTTTTATGTGTTGTCGGCCCGACGGCGGTGGGCAAAACGAAAACGGCGGTGATGCTTGCAAAAATGCTTTCGGGCGAGGTCATATCCGCCGATTCGATGCAGATCTACCGAAAAATGAACATCGGCACGGCAAAGCCTTGCGAATGTGAAAAAGAGGGCATCGCTCACCACATGATAGATATAGCCGAGCCGTCGGAGAATTATTCGTGCGCCGATTTTTGCGAGCGCGCCGCTCTTTGTGCAAAGGAAGTGGCATCGCGCGGAAAAGTGCCGATCTTTTGCGGCGGCACGGGACTTTATATCGACAATATAATAAACGGAACGAGATTTTCTTCAGCTCCGCAGTCTGAAAAGATAAGGCGGGAGCTTTGGGAATTCTATGAAAAAAACGGAGCCGATGCACTTCATAAGCGGCTTTTTGATTGTGATGCAGAATCTGCAAAGGCGATACACCAAAACAACGTCAAGCGCGTGATACGCGCGCTTGAGATCTATATGGTAAGCGGAAAAACCAAAACGGAATGGGATATCGAATCGAGGCAAAAGGGATCTGAATTTTTGCCGTATATCGCGTTTTTATCGTGCAGGGACCGTGATGTTTTATATGAGCGCATAGACAAAAGAGTTGACGAAATGTTCGATATGGGCTTATATGACGAGGTAATGACGCTTTACAGATCGGGCGAACTTCAAAAGGGAAAAACCGCATATTCCGCCATAGGATATAAAGAGATCATCGAAGCGGTCAATGGCGGCTATGATATCGAAAAGGCGAAGGAACTTATCAAAAAGAATACGCGCAACTATTCAAAGCGTCAAATAACGTGGTTTTCGCGCCACGGCGACGTAAACACATTTTATACGGATGAGGGAAGATCTCTTTTGGATATCGCAAAAGAGATAGCATCGGGTTTTATAGAACTGTAAAGGAGGCGGCAAAATGAATAAAGAAAAAGCGGGAAAGCGCATTTTGTATTTTGTAACGGCGTTAGTCGCGCTGCTTTTCTGCGCTTATATCATTTATCATTTCGTTTTGTCGTTTTCATCATCGGTCGAAAGTGAGCTTGCGCTTTACATAACAAAAGACGAAACGATAACCGCGCAGGGCTATATTTTCAAAAACGAAACGCTCATAAGATCCGCTTCTTCAGGCATTGCGAACTATTCGGTCATAAACGGCGAAAAGGTCAAAAAAGACGGCATCATCGCGTCCATTTACAGCGGCACCGACGACAAGAGCATCGAAAAAAAGCTTGATGAGCTCGATGCGAAGATAGATATTCTGACCCAAAGCACCAAAACTTTGAGCTACGGATTTTTCGATACGTCATCGCTCGATGCCGAAATATATGAGGTATATTATCTTATCTGTCAGCAGATGAGCAGGGGAGAGATACAGCTTGCAAACCAAAAACTCGAAGATCTGCTCGTTATACTGAACAAGCGCAATTTGGTCATCGATTCGTCAATGGATTTTTCAGCGCAGATACAGTTTTTGAGAGGCGAAAAATCAAAACTGCTTTTGCAGTATTCAAATTCGGGCGAGACTATCACGGCGACAAAGAGCGGCAGTTTTTATGTGGATGCCGACGGATATGAAGATCTTTTTACCGCCGACACGGCACTGAGTATGTCATACGCCGATTTTCAAGAGCTTAAAACGTCGCTGCCGAGCAGCAACGAGGGCGGACGCATAAGAGGCAAGATCGCATCCGATTTCAAGTGGTATCTGGCAACGGAGATACCGAAAGCGGAAATGAGATTTTTTGAAGAGGGCGGAATTTACAGAGTGAACTTCCCCTATAATGCCGAAACGGAACTTGATATGCTGCTTGAACGCGTAGTTCTTAACAGCGACGGCGAAAGCGTCGTTTTGGTGTTCTCTTCTTTGTCGTCTCCTGCCGAGTTTTCATTTGTGCGCTCGCAGACGGTGGAGATCGTGAAGACGGAATATTCGGGCTATCGCGTGCCGTCAAGCGCCGTAAGAGTTTTGGACGGCACGATGGGCGTTTATATCCAAAAGGGATACGTCGTCTGTTTCAGGCGCATAGTGCCGCTTGCCGAATTTGACGGCTATTACATCGTCAAAGAAGATCCGAATGACGATTATGACGGCGAATATGAAGATCTGGCGCTGTATGATGCCATCATCACCAAGGGCAAATATCTCTATCACGGAAAGGTCATAGATTAAGATAAAATGGGAAATTGCGATTTTTGCGATATTGAACGGAATATCAACGCGCTGAGGGCCGATATCGAGCGCATAAAAGAAAAGTATTCGATAGACCGTAATATCGGTATTCTCGCCGCTACAAAGACGGTGCCCCCCGAAAGAATAAATTTTGCGATCGACAAGTGCAATATCTCGATAATAGGCGAAAACAGAGTCGACGAGCTTCTTGCAAAATATGACGATATCCACAAGGAGCTTTGCGAAATACATCTTATCGGCGCTCTTCAAAGCAACAAGGTCTCAAAGATCATCGATAAGGTAGATCTTATCCACTCGCTCGACAGAATATCGTTAGCAAAGGAAATCGAGCGCGTGGCGGCTATTCGCGAAAAAAAGGTGAGATGCCTTGTCGAGGTGAACACGGGCAGAGAAGAGGCAAAATCCGGCGTTATGCCGGAAAATTTCTTTGACTTCGTCGAAGAAGTGAGAAAATATCCGCATATCGAGCTTGCCGGCGTTATGGCGGTCTCTC
The DNA here is from genome assembly GCA_017612495.1 of Clostridia bacterium. GTDB lineage: Bacteria > Bacillota > Clostridia > Oscillospirales > CAG-272 > RGIG8399. The sequence goes on along the minus strand of JAGAFQ010000033.1, from coordinate 12,590 downwards.
CGATTTGTGACGATATTGAAGGATATTGCAATTATTTTTCAAAAACTTATCAATTATTTATTGACTTTTTGCAAAAAAAACAGCATAATATAAGCAGTGAACTTATACTATCTATGGGAATGAGCGGCTCGTATGAGGCGGCTATACGCTGCGGAGCTACGCTTATTCGCCCCGGAAGCATCATTTTCGGTGATCGGAATTATGCTTTCGCAAACGATAAGAAGTAAAATATATCCAAAAATGAAAAACACGGAGGATTATTTGACATGGGATTCAAAGATTTATTCAAAAGCTCAAATGATGAAGAACTTTACGACGAAAACTACAATGACGGTTACGGCGATACATACGACGGCGATCCCGATTTCAGCCGCGATGCACAGCAGCCTTCTGTAGGTATCGGTTCTGCTTCTTCCGCTCTCGAACTCAAGGTCGTTAAACCCGAACGTTTCGACAGCGTACCTCAGATCGCAGACCATTTGCTCAACCGTCGCACCGTTGTTCTCAATCTTGAGTCGACAAACAAAGAGACTGCTCGCAGACTCATCGACTTTTTGAGCGGTGTTGCTTATTCCATCAACGGTCAGTTGAAGAGAGTTGCCGCTAACACATACGTTATCACTCCCGACAACGTTGACGTTTCGGGCGAACAGGTCAAAGACGACGGTAGCGCCGCAGCTGCCGCATCTCTCGATGACACGTTTGAAAACTGATTTCTGAAAATAACCGATCATATTGAAGAAGGCGCATAAGTGCCTTCTTCAATATTATTTTCTTAACCGAAAGGGGAAAGCCGTGCTGTTTGTAAGTGTAATAGTCCAGGCCGGACGGATTTTGCTTTTCGTATTGCAATTTGCAATGATCGTCCGCGCTTTGGGCGGGATCTTTTTTGACGAAGAAAGCGTTATTCTGGGCGTGTCAACTACGATCTCGGAGCCCATTGTGATGCCCGTACGCATGGTGTGTGAAAAGGCACATCTTTTTACCGATTCGGTATTGGATATACCGTTTATGATCGCCTATATTCTGATCGCAGTCTTGCGAACTTTTTTACCTTGATTTTGATTTGAATTTTGTAAAAACGGGGTGTTTTGACTTGATCCCACCGCATGAATTGAAAAATAAGACCTTCTCAAGAGTTATGAGAGGCTATAGTATCTCCGAGGTCGATGAATACATCGCATTCTTGATCGAGAAATATACAGAACTTTATAAAGAAAACGACGAGCTTGAAAAAAGGCTTCGCATAACGCGCACAAAGCTTGACATCGTTCAAAGCGATGAAGAGTCCATTCAAAGCGCGCTTATCAACGCCCACAGGACAAGCAAGGATATAATCGCCGGCGCATCTTCGCAAGCCGACAGCATCGTTGCGCTCACAAAAGAGAATTGCAACCGCATTCTTTCTGAATTTGCCAAAGAGGTCGAGTGTGACCGCCGCTCACTTAAAGAGGCGAAGGACGAGCTTGAAATATTCAGAAACAAGCTCCTTGCCGATTATGCCGAGCATATAAAGCTCATAGATTCGCTTTCGGTCGAAAACATCGAAAAATCAGAGAAAATGGTTTCAAAGAATGCCGAGGGCTATATCTATCAGATAATGAATGACGTCGCCGTTCAGATGCACGAGGTCTATGATGACGTTGAGAGCGCAGATGCGACCGACGCCGAAAAAGACAAAGAAAACAAAGAAAACAAAGAAGATAAAGAAAACAAAAAAGATAAAAAAGATAAAAAAGACAAAAAAGATAAAGAAGATAAGAGCGAGCAGTAAACGGCGGTCCGCTTTTAGATGCGTTTTATTGCGGCCGCAGACGTTTCTGCGGCCGCTTTATTATTGATATGTATTTTTGCACTTGAGTTTTTGCAAAGCCCGAATGGAGTTTTTATGCTGATTTCGATAATTATTGCCGCTCTGGCGGTGATCCTTGACCAAATTTCAAAGCAGATGATCATGCACACATTTTTTGAGGGGCAAACTTTGCCGATAATTAAAAACGTGCTTCACATAACTTACGTCACTAATGACGGCGCGGCATTCGGAATGTTCGACGATTGCCGCTGGCTCTTTATGATAATATCGGTTTTGGCTGTCATAGCGTTGCCGATAGTGATACATTTCACCAAAAAAGAGGGAAAGCTTCTTTTGGTCTCTCTTTCGATGGTATGGGGCGGCGGTATCGGTAATCTTATCGACCGTTTCTTTTATCCCGAAAACAAGGTCGTCGATTTTATCGACTTTCGCTTGATAAATTTTGCCGTTTTCAATATTGCCGATTCATTTGTCACGGTCGGCTGTGTTTTGATGATCGTTTGGTGCATTCTTTCATTTATTAAGGAAAAGGAAAAAAGATAATGCTTTATTCCGTTTGTAAAGAGGATATAGGCAAGCGGCTCGACACGGTCGTATCGGCTTATGCGGGCATAAGTCGGGCTATGGCTCAAAAGCTCATCGAGAGCGGATGCGTCACGGTTTGCGGAAAAATAAAGGATAAAAAATATCAGGTCTCGGAAATTGATACGATCGACGTTCAAATTCCCGAATCGAAGCCGTCGGACGTTTCGGCGCAGGATATTCCGCTCGATATCGTATATGAGGATGACGATCTTATCGTCATCAACAAGCCCAAGGGAATGGTAGTGCATCCGGCACCGGGCAATCCCGACAACACCTTGGTGAATGCGCTTTTATATCATTCCGGCTCCACGCTTTCCGGCATAGGCGGAGTCATTCGCCCCGGCATCGTTCACAGAATAGATAAAGAGACAAGCGGAATGATAGTGGTCGCCAAGAACGACGAGGCGCACATAGATCTTTCGTCGCAGCTGAAAGATCACACGCTCGGCAGGATATATCACGCGGTGGTCTTGGGCAACATAAAAGACGATGAGGGCACGATTTGCGCTCCCATCGGCAGAAGCGTGCGCGACAGAAAGAAAATGGCGGTCACAGCCGGCGGCAGAGATGCCGTGACACATTACCGCGTTATCGCGAGATATAACGGTTATACCTATGTTGAGTGCCGTCTTGAAACGGGCAGAACACATCAGATCCGTGTGCATTTTGCTTCGACGGGACATCCGCTTTTGGGAGATACCGTTTACGGCAACGGCAAAAACAAGTGGGAATCTCTTCAAAAGGATATTCTTATGGGTCAATGCCTGCACGCAAAGGAGATCGAATTCATCCATCCGAAGAGCAAAGAAAGAATGCACTTCACATCGGATTTGCCTGAATACTTCAAAATCATTTTGCAAAAGCTTGAAAATATGAGCAAATAGCATTTGAAAACGGCATAAAACTTTTATTATGCAAGTCATACCGAAAGGAACGCAAAAGTCATTATGGCAGAGATAAAAAGCGACGAGATCGTGGCACTTGATGCCTGCGACGAATATGATGTTGAAAAAATATATGATGTACTTAAAAGGCAGTTTAATAACTGCAAAATAGACGTGTCGTCATTTGTCGGCAAAAAGGTGGTCATCAAGCCGAATCTCGTTATGAAGAAAGATCCCGAAGATGCCGCAACGGCGCATCCCGCCGTTATTGAGGCGCTGTGCAGGATACTCAACGAAAACGGTATCGTGCCCGTTTGCGCAGAAAGCTCGGGAGGACCGTATCTTGCCGAGAGAATGAGTACCATATATAAAACTTGCGGTCTTTCGCGTCTTGCCGATGAAAACAAGCTGGTGCTGAATTTCGATATGAGCGATGAGAGCATCGGCTTTCCCGGCGGCAAAACGTCAAAGGTCTTTCACGTAATAAAGCCGATTTGCGATGCAGATGTCATCTTTTCGGTCTCAAAGCTCAAATCTCATTCGCTCACGAAGATGAGCGGCGCCGTCAAGAACTTTTACGGTGTGATACCGGGACTTGAAAAATTCGAAATACACGCGCGCTTTCCCGAAATGAAAGACTTTTCTTCGATGCTCTGCGACCTTTGCCAAATGCTTCACGAGAATAAGACCGTGATAAACATAGTCGATGCGATATTCGGTATGGAGGGCAACGGTCCCACGGGCGGAGAAAAACGAAAGATCGGCGCGCTCATCACATCGAAAAATGCGTTTTGTGCCGACGAAGTCGCCATGGAACTAATAGGTTTTTCTCCCGTTATGACGGTCTCTGAATCAAAAAAACGCGCATTTTGCCGTGATATTGAAAACACCAACGTCATAGGATGCAAGACGGATGATTTAAAGCTTTCCGATTTCAAATTGGCAGATGCCTCGTCGGGCGGATTTTTGAAGGCTTTGCCGCATATTTTAGGCGGCAGGCTCAACAGGGTTTTCGAGCCGAAACCCGCACTCATACCCGATAAATGCGTCGGCTGCGGCGAATGTGCCCGCAGCTGCCCCAAAAAGACTATCGAGATGGTCAAAAAAGGCAGCAAAAGAGTTCCGCATTTCAACTATGAAAACTGCATCAGATGTTATTGCTGCCAGGAGCTTTGTCCGCATACGGCGATAAAGATCCGCAGAAATTTAGTTTTGAGAATCATTAAATAAAAATCGGAGAAAATATGAAGCAGATAGTAATCAACGCGCCGGCAAAAATAAATTTGAGCCTCGACGTATTGTCGAAAAGAGAAGACGGCTATCACAATATCGACAGCATCATGCAGTCTGTAACTCTCTTTGACAGAATAGTTTTTTCGCGTCTTGACGAGAAAACGGAAGATTTTGTCAAAAGAATTTCTTTTTTCTGCACTAATTCCGAGATACCATGCGACGAAAAAAATCTTGCGCACAGAGCGGCACTTTCGTTTTTTGAATATTGCAAAATAGATAAATACGATATACGCATAGAGATACGCAAGACCATTCCCGTTTCGGCGGGACTTGCCGGAGGCAGCAGCGATGCCGCCGCAACGCTTTTGGCGCTGAATGAACTGTATGATACCGAGCTTTCGCCCGACACTCTTTGCGAAATTGGCAAGACCTTCGGCGCAGACGTTTCGTTTTGCATAAAAAGAGGCACATACCGCGCCGGCGGCATAGGCGAAATACTCGAAAAACTCCCACCGATGCCGAAGATATTTATGCTCGTTGCCATTGACGGCTATGGTGTATCGACTCCTTGGGCATACGGTGAGCTTGACAGAATAGAAATAAGGAACCGCCCGAACACAAAGGCTCTTATCGAGGCGATAGAAAAAGGCGATGCCGACAAAATAATAAAAACCGTTGGCAACGTCTTTGAAGAGGCGGTATTGCCGTATCATCAAAAGGCGAACGCGCTTCATTCGAAGATGAAAGACCTCGGCGCAGATGCAGTTCTGATGAGCGGAAGCGGCCCGTCTGTCGTCGGATTTTTCAAGGATGAAAAACGTGCGAATTTTGCAAAGCGCAAGTTAAAACGGCTCGGCATCCGTTCATACGTATGTGAGCCTTATGAGCCGTGAGATATTGCGTCTGCGGCATTGACAAAAGAAACGTATGATAATATAATATATACATGTCAAGAACTTATTCGGAGGTATAATACAATGGTTGTTACAAAAGAAAGCATTATCGGCGACATTCTCGATTACGATTCGGGCACTGCTCAATTCTTTATGGAGATCGGTATGCACTGTCTCGGCTGTCCCTCTGCAAGAGGCGAATCACTTGAAGATGCCTGCGCAGTTCACGGCACCGACGTCAACGGTCTTGTTGCCAAGATAAACGACTATCTTGCCAACAAATAAGGCTTATCGGCTTTCGCTGGATTATGTACGCATAACGAGAATGCATATAAAAATGCAAAGCCGTTATGCGTATATTTTTTTGAGTTTTTGTTAAAGTACCGCCGTTTTGATTCGGCGGAGGGGAGACTGTTTCAGATATGGAAAAACCTGCCGTTTTACTAAGCCCACGTCTTATGGCGATCGCCGATCTTGTGCCGAAGGGCAAAAGAGTTGCCGATATCGGAACAGATCATGCCTATCTTTGCGCATATCTTTGCCAAAAAGGAATATCAGACGAGCTTTTTGCATCCGATATCGCAAAGGGACCGCTCAAAAAGGCGCAAAATACCGTAAACGCACTTTCATTGCAGGATAAGATAAAGGTCTTTTTGTCAGACGGACTTTGCGGATATGAAGATATAAGACCCGAGGTCGTCGTGATAGCCGGTATGGGCGGCGAGATGATCTTATCGATACTTGAAAACGCAAAGATAGACAAGACGGGAGTTTTGTTTATTTTGCAGCCCATGTCGATGCAGTCAAAGCTCCGTTTAGGACTTGCCGATGCCGGATATAAAATCCAAAATGAGCTTATCGCGAGGGAGGGCGGCAGATTCTATCAGATAATGTGCGCCGTGTATGACGGAGAGAAGAGAAACATATCGCCAACGGAGGCGGAGATCGGCTCTGATTGCGGCGAAAGGATAAAGGACAGGGAGTTTTACGACTTTGTTTGTGACCGCATAAGAATAATCGAAAAAGCGGTGATCGGCAAAAAGAAAGGTTTTGTCCATTGCGAAGACGACGAAAAACTTTTGAAAGAGCTTAAAGCCATTGTGCAAAACGGAGGTTATTATGACGATACGCAGACTGTATGATCATCTTGAAAAAATTTACCCCGCAAATATGCGTCTTGATTGGGATAACGACGGTGTCATGGTGTCAAAAAATCTTGATGCGGATATAAAAAAGATACTCTTGGCGCTCGATATAACAAACGATGTGATATCTTATGCGAAGCAAAACGGATATAACGTGATAGTCACTCACCATCCGTTTTTGTTCGAGCCCATTCGTTCGCTATGCCCCGATGAATATAATGCAAAAGCGGCGATGGAACTTTTAGAGTCAAACATCACCGTGCTTTCATATCACACTCGGCTTGATGCCGCTTATGAGGGCGTATCACGGGCGCTTTGCAATCTTTTCGAGATGGAAAAGGTCGAAGAATTCGGGCCTCCTTCTGAAGAATATGCAAGAGTGGGATATCTCAAAAACGCTGTGGGAGCAGACAAATTTTCGGCATTTTTGAAAGAAAAACTGCACTGTGAGCATATAAGGACATCGTTTTTGCCCGAAAAGATATCAAAAGTCGCCGTGCTCGGCGGAGAGGGAAAGGAATATATTCCTTTCGCCAAAAAGACGAACTGCGACGTTTTCGTCACGGGCAACGTCGGATACAGTGCGATGATAGAGGCAAAAAGAGCGGGATTTTCGATCTTTGAGGTGGGACACGATTATTCAGAAACGCCGGTGCTCTCGATTTTGAAAAAGAACATAGAAAAAGAAACTTTCGGCATAGCGGCAGATATTTATCCCGTTATCGGAAACCTTTTGACGATATGATATCGGGAGGCAGATATGGCTTATGATGCAGGTATGGTCGCGGCGGTGGCAAGTGAGATACGCCGTTTTGCGACCGATGCGAGAGTTGAAAAAATAATACAGCCCGAAAAAGATGAGATAATTCTTTTTCTGCATTGCAAGGACGAAACGAAAAAACTTTCGATTTCCGCATCGGCAAATACCGCAAGGGTGAATTTCACATCCGTAACGAAAGAAAGTCCGCAAACACCGCCGATGTTTTGCACGCTTCTTCGCAAGCATCTGTCGAGCGCGCATTTATCGGAGGTGTTGCAGCCCGATTTTGAAAGAGTGCTTATCTTCAAATTCAATGCGCGTGACGAGCTGGGCTTTGATATTCAAAGATACCTCATAGCCGAGATAATGGGCAAATATTCGAATCTTATTTTCTGCGACGGCAATATGAAGATTTTGGGCGCGGTGCATCCCGTCGATTTTTCGCTCAGTTCCAAAAGGCAGGTTTTGCCGGGAATGAAATATGAGCTTCCGCCATCGCAGGAGAAACTGAATCCCCTGACCGTCACAAAAGACGAATTCATAAAACGTGCGCTCTCATCGCTTGGCATGCCCGTACCAAAGTGGATATTGTCTGCGTTTTGCGGAATTTCAAAGCTTGTCGCTTCGGAGATATGCGCCGATGCGTTCGGAAACGCCGATGAGGATATAAAAGACGGCAACGTTCAAAAACTATATTGTAAATTCGTGTCGTTCACCGACAAGATAAAAAACGAAAATTTTGAGCCGACACTGATCTATGACGATAAGAAAAAGCCCACCGAGTATTCATTTTTGCCGATAACGCAGTATTGCGACGGATATTTTGCCTATAAAAGCGACTCGGTGAGCGAGGTGATAGAAAAGTTCTTTCTTGAAAAGTGCGCCGATGAGCGCCGCCGTCAGAGAGGCGCCGATATTTTCAAATTCCTTTCGAATACGCAGGGTAGGATCATGCGCAAGACGGCGCTTCAAAGAGAGGAACTTGCGGAATGCGCAAAAAAGGACGAATATAAAAACAAGGGCGACATCATCACCGCAAGTATATATATGATACCGAAGCGCTCGACGTCGGTCTCTTTGCCGGACTATTCAAAAGAAGATTGCCCGAATGTTGAGATAGCGCTGGATGCCCGCCTTACTCCGGCGCAGAACGCACAGCGCTATTACAAGCTTTATAACAAGGCAAAAAGGGCGGAATGTGAGCTTACGAGCCAACTTTTGAATGCCGAGCGCGAACTTGAATATTTGCGCACGGTCGAGGAATCGCTTTCAAAATCCGAAAACGAGAGCGATTTGGACGAGATAAGGGGCGAGCTTGCGCAAAGCGGATATTTTTCAAGATCGGGCAAGGCGCGCTTTGCGGCAAAAAAGCATACGCCGAAGCCCTTGAAATTCATAACGTCCGGCGGATATACCGTTTTGTGCGGAAAGAACAACACGCAAAACGACTATATTTCAATGAAGCTTGCCAAGAAAAACGACTATTGGTTCCACGTCAAGAATATGCCCGGCTCTCACGTCATTTTGGAATGTGACGGGAAAGAGGAGCCGGATGTGCGCGACTTTACCGAGGCGGCAGAGATCGCGGCATATTATTCCAAGGCAAAAGAATCGAGTATGGTCGAGGTGGAATATACTCTTGTCAAGAATCTCAAAAAGCCGCCGTCGAGCGCACCGGGCTACGTTATCTATCACACGAACTATTCGGCGGTGGTAGATCCCAAAGACGGCAAGTTGCTAAACGGCTGATATTGCATGGAAAATGCTGAAATAAATGAATTCTACTGTGAGTAGAATTCCTTTATTTTTATCTATTTTCGCCATCTTCAAGAGTGTAGCCGAAAACGCGAAGAGTAGGTGTAAAAAAATCTCTTTGTGTATTAAAATCAAGGCATAAACAGACACGGAGAGATTTTACACATGATTTCAATGAAAGAAAAAATATCAAACGTCACGCTGCCCAAATATACGCGTGGCGAAGAAAAACTTAACACGTTTTCGCATTTTTGCGGCATCATTTTCGGCATAGCAGCCCTCGTTTTATGTATCCGAAAGGGAATGGGAAATGCGCTGTCGCTCATTTGCGCGGTGTTTTATGCCCTCTCGATGATCGCCGTATATACGGTATCAACGCTTTATCACGGAGCAAAAAAAGAAAATCCGAAAAAGATGCTTCGCATACTCGATCATTGCACCATATATTTTCTTATCATCGGTACTTATACGCCCGTTTGCCTGTGCTCGCTTATGAACGTTTCGGTATTTTGGGGCTTTACCGTATTTTTTACCGTTTTGATTTTGGGCATCGCGGCGGCCGTATTCACTTTTGCCGATATGAAAAAATATTTTCCGCTTTCAATGGCTTGTTATATCGTCATGGGCTGGAGCGTACTCATGTGCATAAAAGAGACCGTTTGCGCTATGAGCTATAAAGGCTTTATGTGGCTGCTTCTCGGCGGTGTTGCATATACGGCGGGAGCCGTTTTATACGGCATCGGCAAAAAGCATAAATACATCCATTCCGTTTTTCACGTTTTTATCCTTTTGGGAAGTGTTTTGCAATTCGTCAGCGTCTATTTTTATGTATTATGAAAAGATCCGCCGAACGGCGGATCTTTTTAATTCAATAAATGCTCGCGCTGTATAAAAACTTTGCACATTCGGCGCGGTCAAAGCCTCCGCTTTCGCAAGAGGAGATTATCTTGCATTCCGAAAGAGAAGAATATGCGTCCTTGCTCCACGACGGCAGAGAGGGATCTTCATTTTGCAAGGTGCTCTTCGGCAGCGACAAAAGCCTTGAAACGATAAGATACGCTTCATCTCTCGTGCAAGCCCTTTGCGGCTCAAAATATATTTTGCCGTCATTTTCGTTTCGGTTGCCGTTTATCGCACCGAGCTTATATGCTAATGCGACATAGGCGCGATATTCTTCTTTGATATTCGATACGTCGCCAAACGGATAAAGGGGATAGAGTCCGAGTGCCGAATCGAGTTTTAACGCCTTTATTGCATAAGTGACGAACTCTTCGCGGCTAATAGCATCATTCGGCAGAAAATTTTCCGTTTTTTCAAACACTCCCGCATCGGCGAGTTTTACGGCGGAATAGTAGGCATCGTTGTTTTTCATATCGCCGTATTTGATTTTATTGCTCTTTTCGACGTTCACGTATATCCTTGACGGCTTTGATACGTTGCCGTATTCGTCTTCGGCGCAAACGTCGAAAAAGTCGCGTCCGAAATATCCGCCGTTTGCGGTGTAGCGCACGCTGTCATTGCCGCAGACCGTGACGCTGCCGTACTTCGGCTCCGATGCTATTATGAGCTTGCACTCGTCGCCTTCGGTGTCGTTTATATCTATCGTTTCATATACCGCGATGCCCGACATACAGCAAAGCGTCTCCTTTTTGCCTTTTGTGCTCGGGGCAAAGTTCAGAGTATCGTAAAACTTTAAGCGGCAGACCGCAAAAAGGGTTTGCCCGTTTGCTTCGGCGCTGAATTCAAACGAGGCATCGCCGTTTCCGACAAAGCGGAGATCTTTGATGAGATTTGCCGATATTATGCTGTCCTTTGTCACATCCACGGCGCCTATTTTGAGCGTTCCGCTCGCGGCAGGGGGCAGGCTGCGAATGCTTACGGAGCCGATATCCGAAACGCCGAAAAAGTCGCAAAGCTCCTGCTTGTCGAATTTTATATCATAGCCCGAGAGGGCAGATCTTGTCATCACGTTTTGATTTTGCAAAACGTATATCGCGGGTGATACGGCATCATATTTTGCGGCGCTGACAAAAAAAGAAAGCGAGAAAATGAGAAGTATTGCCGATGCGGCTGCCTTTAATTTGTTATTTGACATAGTTATGAGCATCGCTTTCGCTTTGGCGAAAGCTTCCTTTCTTTTTATTCGTGCTTTGGCGGGTTTGAGAAGTAACTCGTTGCTTTTTCACAACCATATTTTGTCCGCAAAAAAACATATTATGCAGAATTATAAAAAAGGATAGACTATCGGTAAAAAATGTGATAAAATTATAGTATAGATTTATTTATACGTAAAGTGCATTTGGTTCACGCACGAGAAATGCCGGCTTACCGCCATTTCTCCCATAATTATTCGAGCCGCTATATGGCGGCGGAATGGAGTTCGGAATGGAAAATAATAACGGCAAAAAGACTGTTATGCTCGTTGCCTTTTATAACGTGAAGGCACTTGGCGTTCGCTATCTCGAATCGGCTCTCAAAGCGGGCGGATATGACGTTGTGACCGTATTTTTCAAGGGCTTTAACAGCGCAAATCCCCAAAAATGCACAAATGAGGAATTAGAACTTTTATGCTCGCTTATAAGAGAGCATAAGCCGCTTTTTGTCGGACTTTCGGTAATGAGCTCGATGTATCTTGACACCGTCAACGATATGATCTCAAAGCTCAAGGCGGAATTTGACATACCGCTTGTGACGGGCGGTGCTTTCGCCACGCTTTTCCCCGAATATTTTCTTGACAGAGGCGTTGACTTTTCGACAAGAGCCGACGGTGAAAGAGTCACCCTGAAGCTCGCAAACGCTCTCAAAAACAATACTCCCTATGAAGATATTTTGTCGCTTTGCTATAAAAAAGACGGCAAAAACGTAATAAATCCCATCGGCGATATTGCCGAGAACATCGACGAATACGGCATTCCGGCTGTCGAGTGTATGTGCGCATATTCCATCGAGCACAACGTTTTGTCAAAGGGAGATCCGCAGCTGTCAACTCTTTCTTATGAGGTCATCGCTTCGCGCGGCTGCCCGTTCACCTGCTCATATTGCAGTGTCATAAATCTCCACCGACTTATGCCAAACGGCACAAAGGCGGTGCGCACGCGCAGTGTCGACAGCGTGATAGCAGAACTTATCGAGGCAAAGAAAAAGTGCAAAAAACTCGTGTTCGTCCATTTTTACGACGAGATCTTTCCGAACACCCCGGGTTGGGTAGATGAATTCTGCGAAAAATACAACAAAAACATCCGCATACCGTTCACCATCTGGTCGCATCCGAAAATGGTAGACGGTGAGGTGCTGAAAAAGCTTCGCCGCGTCGGTCTTATGGAGGTCATCATGGGCATCCAGTCCGGCTCAGACTATATCAGAAAAGAGATATTCCACCGCTATGAAACGCGCGAAGATATCATCAAGGCGACGAATATCATCAAGGATTCAAAAATTTTCTGGGCAAGTTATGACTTTATGCTCCAGCATCCGTTTGAAACCATTGACACGCTTAAAGAAACGTATTATCTTGTAAAAGAT
>JAGAFQ010000003.1 GCA_017612495.1 Clostridia bacterium | reverse complement strand
CTTTTTATATATCAAGAAAAGACTATCTTCGATATGCTGATTATTTTAATGAAAATTCACTGTTGATATCGAAAAAAGGCTTGTATTATTTTTTTGACAAGTTAAGATTTCGTTTCGGCTTGATTTGCGGCGCTTTAATGTTCTTATTTTTGTGCGTCACGCTTTCGGACGTCGTTTTTGATATAAAAATAGACGGTAATATGTCCATTTCCGATGACCAAATAAAAGCGCGCCTTTCCGATTACGGCATAAAATACGGTTGCAGAGCGAAAGATATCGACGTCCATAAGGTTGCCAATACTTTTTTGAAGCAATATTCCGACGTCGGCTGGATCTCGGTGAACTTTCGCGGCAATATCGCTTATATTGAGCTTGATGAGCGCAAAAGCGTGCAAAAGGACGGCGATTATTCGCCGACCGATCTTGTCGCCGCCTGCGATGGTCAAATCGATTCTATTGAGATTTTGAGCGGTCTTCGCAACGTGGAGGTCGGTCAGACCGTTTCGGCGGGAGATATTCTTGCAAGCGGTAATTTTGTGACTGAAACGGGCGCCGTACTCAAAATGCGCTCACGCGGTCACGTTTATGCTCACGTTTCCAATACTTTTAACATAATTTTGCCTTATAACGAGCCGACCGATATTCAAAAATCATCTGTATTTGCTCGTGATCTTCAAATTTTCGGCTTTCATTTTTCGCTCGGCGACAAAAGCGGATATGACTTTTCAAAGCGCGATCAATTATATGTTTTCGGCAAATTCTTGCCTTGTTTTATGACAACTTTTTACAAGAATGACACCGATTACGTTTATAGAAAATACAGCGAAGAACAACTATTAAAACGCGCAAATATCGAACTTGCAAATGCCATTGAGAAAAAGGTCTTCGGCAAAATATCAGAAAAAATAACGGATTATGAATTCAGTGATTACGGGCTTCTTTTGCGATGCCGCATCGAATCTATAGAGGATATCGCAAAGGAAGTGCCGAGTACGTGATCAAAAGAAAGGGAACTATGTTCGAAAGATATTTAACAACAGATACGCTTGACCAAACCTGCGCAATTTTCGGAAATTTTGATTTGAATATTCAAACGATCGAGAGTGAATTCAACGTCAGAATTTATAATTCCGACAGTGAAAGCGCCGGCGGCAGTAAGATCACGGTGCGCGGTGAAGACGAACAAAAAGTCACGAATGCCTATTATGCCGTGGCTTACCTTAAACGCCTTTCGTCGTTCGGCAACGAAATAACGACACAGAGTGTTGATTATGCCGTTTCTATGGTTAAATCGGGAAATGCGGCGGCACTTGAAGACTTCGGCAGCGATTGCATTTGCGTCACCACCACCGGAAAGCCCGTAAAGGCAAAGACGGTCGGACAAAAGGCTTATGTTGAAGCCATAAAGAAAAATACCGTCGTCATCGGCATAGGCCCTGCCGGAACGGGCAAAACGTTTTTGGCGGTCGCCATGGCGACTGCGGCGCTTCGCAATAAAGAGGTCAACCGCATAATCCTTACACGTCCTGCCGTTGAAGCGGGTGAAAAACTCGGCTTTTTGCCGGGCGATCTGCAAAATAAAATAGATCCTTATCTGCGGCCGCTTCACGATGCTCTTCGTGAAATGCTGGGTCCCGACGGCTATGCAAGATGCGTTGAAAAAGGCGTTATCGAAATCGCTCCGCTTGCCTATATGCGCGGCAGAACGCTTGACGATTCGTTCATCATCCTTGATGAAGCGCAGAATACGACGGGCGAACAAATGAAGATGTTCTTAACGCGTCTCGGCTTTCGCTCAAAGGCAGTCGTAACGGGAGATATTACCCAAATAGATCTGCCGCGCGGTCAGAAGAGCGGTCTTAAAGAAGCGGTAAAGATCCTTGACGTCATCGACGATATCGCCATACACCGTTTTTCAGAGAAAGACGTTGTAAGACACAGACTCGTTCAAAAAATCATTTTGGCATACGATAAATATGAAAACAAACACCGTGAAGACGCAACGAGGACGAAAAAATGAGAAATTTGATCTTGATTTCAAACGAACAAGATAATATAGATATCTCAAAAGACATTATCAAACTTATCAAAACCGCCGTGAATACAACTCTTGAATTTGAAGATTACAAGAAGCGTGCAGAAGTTTCGGTCACGATCTGCGATGACGAGACCATAAAAAGCCTTAACTCCCGGCACAGAAATATCGACAAGGTAACGGACGTGTTGTCTTTTCCGCTTTTGGGGAGCTCCGATGAATTCGATTATGATCTTTCAAAAAAAGCCGTAGCGCTCGGCGATATTGTGATTTGCGCTCCGAGAGCTGCCCAACAAGCCGTTGAATACGGCCACGCATTTGAAAGAGAGATCGTTTTTTTGGTCGTTCATTCGATGCTCCATTTGCTCGGATATGACCACACCGATGAGCGAGACGGTGAGGAAGAAATGTTTTGCAGACAGCGCGAGATATTGCATGTTATAGGAATTGAACGGTGAAGATATGAAAAAAACTGCTTTTATTGCCATAATCGGCAGACCCAACGTAGGCAAATCGACGCTTTTGAATGCTCTTATGGATACAAAAGTCGCCATAACCTCTCCCAAGCCGCAAACGACGAGAAACCGCATCACCGGCATTTTGACAAAGGGGGAGTGTCAGTATGTTTTTATGGATACTCCCGGTATGCACAAGCCTAAAACGCGCCTCGGCGATTATATGATGAAAGCGGCAACGGGCGTCGGCGTTGATGCCGATTGCGTTTTATACGTCGTTGAAGCGGAGAAGTCGCAGAATTCCACTGAAAAGGCGGAGCTTGAAAGAATTTCCGCATCCAAAGTGCCGACGATACTCATCATAAACAAAATCGACACCATTTCAAAAGAACAGATATTGAAGTGCATTTCGCACTATTCCGAAAACTATGATTTTGATGCCGTTGTGCCGATCTCCGCTTTGCAAAAAGACGGACTTTCTTTCGTTTTCGAAGAAATAGACAAGCATCTTTCGGAGGGCGAATGGATGTTCCCGGAGGATATGATCACCGACCAGCCCGAAAGGCAAATGGTCTCGGAGATCATACGCGAAAAGCTCCTTTTGGCTCTTGACGATGAGATCCCTCACGGCACGGCGGTCGTGATAGAGGAGTTCAAAGAGACCGAAAAGAAAATCAAGATCCGCGCGGAAATTTTCTGTGAAAGAGATTCTCACAAGGGAATTATCATCGGCAAAGACGGTGCCGTTCTCAAAAAAGTGGGAACCGAGGCAAGGCTTGATATCGAAAAATTGCTCGACACAAAAGTATATCTTGACCTTTGGGTAAAGGTCAAAAAGAATTGGCGCGATTCAATGGGCGCGCTTTCAAATTTCGGTTTTGATTCTTCAAATCTATAATTAGTCGGCGGTTTATATGCTCATTAAGGTTAACGGACTGATAATTCACGAGATCGCTCAAAAAGAAAATGACAAGTTCATAACGATTTTGACTGCCGAATACGGTAAAATGTCTGTTTACTGCCGCGGTGTCAGAAAGATCAAATCGCAGTTTATGAGCCTTATCGAACTTTTTTCTTACAACGAGTTCGAGCTCTATGAAAAGAACGGCCATTTTTGGCTTGACGACTGTTACAGGATCAATGATTTTTATAAGCTGCGCGATACCATCGAGGGCTTTTCGCTTGCTTCATACATACTCGACGTTTTGTCCGATATATCGCTCGAGGGCGAAAAATGCGAGGATGTTTTGCGTTTGGGGCTCAATACCTTGTATGCCATCTGCGAAAAAATTAAGCCTCTTTGGCAGATCAAAGCGGCATTTGAGTTCAAAGCTATGTGCCTATCAGGCTATTTGCCCGAACTCGACGGTTGCCGCCGCTGCGGCAAAAAGTTAGATAAATACACTTTCGACGTTCTTTCCGGCTGCCTTGTGTGCGACAAGTGCAAGGGCATTGCCGTATCTGATTATGTCGATTTCGATCATTTTGATTTTAAGGCTCCTTTTTTTGAAATGAATAACACTCTCGTTGACATTTTACGCTTCGTGCAGGGGGCCGCGCTCAACCGATTTTTATTATTTGATATTCCAAATGAGCCTGAACAAAAGGCATTTTCAAGGTTTTGCGAGCTTTATTTGCTTTCTCACCTCGAACGCGGCTTTCAGACATTATCGTTTTATAACTCACTTTAGCATATAAGTTTAACGGAGATAAATATGAAGTGTTCGCAAAAAACACAACAAACACTTGAATTTGATAAGATCTTATCGCTGCTTTCCGACTGCGCCGCGACAACGGGCGGAAAAGAAAGGGCGTTATCGTTATGCGCTTCTGAAGATTTTTCAAAAATCTGCAAAGAGCAGATAAACACATCCGATGCGAAAAAACTTATAGGCATCAAGGGCTATCCTCCCATGG
>JAGAFQ010000032.1 GCA_017612495.1 Clostridia bacterium | reverse complement strand
TTATGGCGGCTCTGCCGCCGTAAAAACTCCTTTTTGGCGAGCAGAGCGAGCTCTCGCGCCGAGGGGAGCCCCGAAATTCAGTTTTTGGGGCGGCGATATGCGCGAGTTCCGATTGTAAAACGAAGTTTTACAATTGACAATTATCGAGCATATAAGCATAAGCGATATCTATATATCGCGAGATCTTATCTTCAAGCGCCACATCGTCGCTTGAGAGCACACCGCCCTCGTTTTGCGCATCGGGTATATAAATTTCGATACGCAAATCGCCGTCAACGGCATAACTCTTCAAATTCCACGAATTCTCGCGGCAGATGTAATCAATATAATAAAGACGGGATGCGGAATTCGCAAAAAGCTTTGAAACGGCGAAAAGCCCGTTTTCGATATCGAAATTTTCAAGTTCCTGAACTGCTATTTCAAAGGTCAGCTGCGTGCTTGAAAAACCGTGGTCGATCTCGACGTTCACCTTTTTGGAATTTTCGATGCCGCAACCGAAAAGAAGCACGTTTTCAAATACGGAAATGAAATCTTCGAGATCGACGCATATAAAGTCAAGGTCGGTGACGCCCGACATAACGCACATGCCGAATTGCTTTTTCATAAACTCAAATCGCTTTGCGTTTTTCTGACCCAAAAGCGCCGATAGCTGCGCAAGATTATATTGCTTTTTGCATCTCTTCCTCTTTGAAAAGCGAAGAGAAAGCATATTGAAGATATTGGTGCCGATCATGAACGATGAGCGTATGCCCTCTTTCATCGGCGCAATATACCTTTCGTCTTCATCATTTTGTTTGCCGCCCGCAAGGCTCGATGCCGCAAAGGCGACGGAATAAACGCGGTTGAACTCGTTTTCGGCACTTTCGATGAATTCTTCAATGACAGCATCGGATGAATTATCGATCCTTTGTGCGGCAATAATAACATAGTCTGTATCATAGGGGCACAGCGAAGCAAAAAGCGACGTATAGCCCTTTGGCGGTATATGTTCAAGAGGCAGAGGGATCAGGGCGCCAAAAGCCGAAAGGATGGTATCCGTATCCTTTTTGCCGAAAAAAGACGATACGTTCTTTTCGCTGTTTTCAAAAATCAGATCGTCATAATAAGAGTATAAGATATTCAGTTTTTTGTCAACGACCAAAGCGGGGGCGCCCGCTCTGTTTACGGCGTCAATTATTCTTTCGTCCATTTTTTGGGCCTCTTAAAATTAAGTTTCGTTTTTTCACATATATTGTATAATAATTTTTCACTTTTCGCAACTGTTTATTGCATTTCTTTTTATTTGTTGATATTTACCGTATTTTGAGCCGGTCAGCCGTGAAATTTCTGACAAAAAATATGTATTTTTTTTCTTTTTCCTATTGTAAAAGCGGCAAAAATATAATATAATACATATTTGTAACAGCCTAATAATAAATTAAGGTTTACGGAGGATTATAAAATGTCTATTAAAGTTGCAATTAACGGTTTCGGTCGTATCGGTCGTCTTGCATTCCGCCAGATGTTCGGTGCAAAAGGTTATGAGATCGTCGCTATCAACGACCTCACATCTCCCGCAATGCTCGCTCATCTTCTCAAGTATGATACCGCTCAGGGTAGCTACTGCGGCAAGATCGGCGAAAATCTTCACAGCGTAGATTCAAAAGAACCTATCTTTGAAGAAGACGGCAAGACCGTAAAGGTTCCCGGCTCTATTACAGTTGACGGCAAAGAGATCACCATCTACGCTTCTCCCAAGGCTCAGGATCTTCCCTGGAAAGCACTTGACGTTGACGTAGTTTTGGAATGCACCGGTTTCTACACCGCAAAAGCAAAAGCTCAGGCTCACATCGATGCAGGCGCTAAGAAAGTCGTTATTTCTGCTCCCGCAGGCAACGACCTCCCCACTATCGTTTACGGCGTAAACGAAAAGACTCTTACCAAGGCAGACACCATCATCTCTGCTGCATCCTGCACCACCAACTGCTTGGCTCCCATGGCTAAAGCACTCAACGATTACGCTCCCATTCAGAGCGGTATCATGTCCACCATTCACGCTTATACCGGCGACCAGATGATCTTGGACGGTCCTCACAAGAAGGGCGACCTTCGCCGTGCAAGAGCAGGTGCCGCTAACATCGTTCCTAACTCCACCGGCGCCGCAAAAGCGATCGGTCTTGTTATTCCCGAACTCAACGGCAAGCTCATCGGCTCCGCTCAGCGTGTTCCCACTCCTACCGGCTCTACCACTATTTTGGTCGCAGTCGTTAAGGGCAAGGACGTTACCAAGGAAGGCATCAACGAAGCTATGAAGGCTGCTGCTTCCGAGTCATTCGGCTACAACACCGATGCTATCGTTTCTTCTGACGTAATCGGCATGAGATTCGGCTCACTCTTCGATGCTACTCAGACCATGGTATCAAAGATCGACGACGACACCTATCAGGTACAGGTCGTTTCTTGGTATGACAACGAAAACTCATACACAAGCCAGATGGTCCGCACGATCAAGTATTTCGCAGAGATCTGATCGTAAATCGAGATTTAAGACCGCAAAGCCCGTCTTTGCGGTCTTTTCTTTTTTGCGTTTCGTTGACAAATATAATATAATATGGTATTCTTATAATAATTATTTTACTGAAAGACGGTAATTTTATGAAATACGGATTTATCAAAGTCGGAGCAATGACCCCCGATATGCGTGTCGCCGACATTGCATTCAATGCTGAAATGATAATAAAAGGCATAAACGAGGCAAAAAACAGCGGCGTTTCTGTTTTGGTGTTCCCCGAGCTTTCGATCTGCGGCTATACCGCGCAGGATCTTATGCTCATGCCGAGACTTTTGGATGCGTCAAAAGAGGCGCTTGAAAAGATCGTTGCCGCATCGAAAAAGGTCGATATGCTGATTTTTGTCGGTATGCCTTTGTTTTCAAACGGTCTTGTCTATAACGTTTGTGTTGCGATAAATCACGGCAAAATACTCGGCGTCGTGCCTAAAAAATATATCAAGAATTCCTGCGATTCATACGAAGGAAGAGTTTTCTCGTCCTGCGGCAAAAAAACCGAAAATATCACCCTTCTGTCTGATACGGTACCGTTCGGCACAGACATAATCTTTTTTGCAAACGGCTATGAAAAGCTTATGATCTCCGCCGAGATAGCAAACGATATGACGTCTCTTTGCCCGCCGTCCTTCGAGCACGCCAAAAACGGCGCAAATCTCATTGTAAATCTTTCAAATATGGGTCAAACCGTCGGGGCCGATGAATACCGCAAAAAAGCCGTATCATATATCTCATCCGTTTGCTGCTGCGGATACGTTTATTGCGAAAGCGGCAAGGATGAATCTACGACGGACGGCGTTTTTGCAGGTCATAACGTAATCGCCGAAAACGGCAAGATCATTAAAGAAAGTCAGATCTTTGAAAACGGTCTTACCGCATCCGAGATAGATATAGATTTTCTGAACTTCGAGCGCTCGAAGATGCAGAACTATAACTATGAAAAGAAGGACTATACCTATATCGGTTTCGATATAGGCATTGCAAGCACAAAGCTGACAAGAAAATTTGACAAGCTTCCCTTTTTGCCGAGTGAAAATACTCGGGACCGCGCCGAAGAGATAATGCAGATACAGGCGCAGGCATTGGCAAAACGCATTCGCCACACGAATACAAAAAAACTCGTGCTCGGTCTTTCGGGAGGTCTCGATTCGACCTTGGCGCTTATCGTTGCCGCACATTCGGCAAAACTTTGTTCGCTTTCCCCCTCTGACATCATCACTTGCACGATGCCCTGCTTCGGCACCACAAACCGCACATATCAAAATACGATACGCCTTGCAAAGGCATTCGGCACGACACTCCGCGAAATAAATATCGCAAATTCCGTCAAGAGTCATTTTGAAGATATCGGTCACGATATCGCAAACGCCGACGTCACCTTTGAAAATGCGCAGGCAAGAGAGCGCACCCAGGTGCTTATGGATATCGCCAACGAAGTCGGCGGTCTTGTCATCGGCACGGGCGACCTTTCGGAGATCGCGCTCGGCTGGTCGACCTATAACGGTGACCACATGGCAATGTACTCTGTAAATTGCGACGTCCCCAAAACACTTATACGCTATATCGTAAAGGCCTTTGCCGATAAATCGAATAAGGAGCTATCTGACGTTTTGACAGACGTCTTAAATACTCCCGTAAGCCCCGAGCTTCTGCCCGACAAAGGCGGCAAGATCGCTCAAAAGACCGAGGATATCGTCGGTCCCTATGAGCTGCACGATTTCTTCCTTTGGGCATTCATTCGCCGCGGTTATTCGCCGAAGAAGATATTTTACGTATGCAAATACACCTTCGGCGATGACTATTCGGATGAGACGATAATCAAATGGCTGCGTGTGTTCCACCGCCGCTTCTTTGCTCAGCAGTTCAAACGCTCCTGCGCGCCCGACGGCGTAAAGGTCGGCAGCGTTGCCCTTTCGGCAAGGGGCGATCTCAAAATGCCGAGTGATGCGCAAAGCGCCACTTGGCTCGCGGAGATCGACGAGCTCGAAAAAGAAATTTGACAAGGATAAAATATGGATATAATTGAAATTTTGATGCTCGCCGTGGCTCTGTCGATGGATGCCTTTGCGGTATCCGTTTGCAAGGGCTTGGCGGTATCAAAACTGAAAAAGCGCCACGCGCTTTCAGTCGGACTCTATTTCGGAATTTTTCAAGGTCTTATGCCGTTTATCGGCTATATGCTCGGCAACAGTTTTTCATCTTTCTTGACGGGAATAGACCACTGGATCGCATTCGGACTTCTATCGATAATCGGCTTCAATATGGTCAAGGAATCCTTTGAAGATCCCGAAGACGTAAAACCCGATTTTTCACCGAAGACGATGCTTGCCATGGCAGTTGCCACAAGTATTGACGCACTCGCCGTCGGCATAACGTTCGCTCTGCGCGAGTTTGCTCTCAAAGATACCATAATCTCGGTTTCGATAATCGCGATCATCACCTTTGCCCTCTCGATCTTGGGCATTATCATCGGAAACATTTTCGGCGCAAAATACAAATCGAAAGCCGAAATGGCGGGCGGTCTCGTTCTTATTGCGATAGGTATCAAAATTTTGTTTCAGGATCTCGGAATACTCTTTTAATAAAACAAGCGGAAAGTTTTACTTTCCGCTTGTTTTTTATTTCAGAAGTTCTATTGCGCGCTTTGCATCCTCGTGTGAAACGGCGCTGTGCCTTTCGGCACACTCCTGCATGTGAGATGAGATCGCGTCTTTATTCTCTACGGTCTTATCTATGAGCGCCATTGCGCCGTCTAAATTCCAATCACTGTCTAAAACGCTGTCTGAATCGACGGTTTTCAAAAATGCGGCGATCTTCATATCATATAAAAATCCTATCGGGGGGACCTTTGCCGCGCAGGCATATATCAAAGTGTGAAGGCGCATCGACAAAGCGAACTCCATATCCGAAAGCAGTCCCAAAAGCTCGCCGCCGGCAACATTTGCTATCTCTTTGTAATCAAGCCCCGATAATTCGGCGACCTTTCGGCAGGTGGGCGAATCGTATTTCGGCTGCATCGGCACGAACACGGGCAAATAGCCGTATTTTTCGTTTATCACTTTAATGAGCTTCGCGATTTTTTCCATGCCGCAAACATCGTCATCCATGCGGCGCAAAGATATGGCAAAATATTTTTTATCGGCATCGAGCCCTATGATTTTGCGCATAAGCGCGATTCTGTTTTTGCCCGCCGTCTTCATTCTGAAAACGGGGTCTGCCGTTCTCAATACCACAGGCTTTGTGACGCCGAGTTCTTTTACGAGCGCCATGGAATCGTCTTCGCGAAGTGTTATGAGATCGCAGTCATTCAGCGCTTCTTTGACGGAATTTAAGTTCTTTTCTCCCTTTATCGGTCCTATGCCGTTTGCGTAGATCATTATCTTGTTATTATAGTGCTTTGCCAAGCGCATAACAAACAGATAATAGAAGAGCGAACGGTTGCTCGTGCTGTTCTGCAAAAGGTTGCCGCCGCCGTTTATAAGCAGTTTTGAGTGGCGGAGTGCCGATATCATTCCCAAAACCGAAAAGCGATTGACGGCTCTGACACCGAAGGTCTTTCGTATCTTCGAGGGGTTCTTTGCGAAAACGGTGATTTTAACGTCGGGATCGACCTGCCGTAATTCGTCGATAATGCAGGTCAAGAGCGAATCGTCGCCCATATTGCCGAAGCCGTAATATCCGCTGAGCACGACATCGCCGTATTTATAATAGCGATAGGGGCGCATCGAACGATACATATCTTCATAGTCTTTCGCCATTTTGTGAAGCGAGAAGTTCTCTTCTATCACAAGTCGGTTATATGCGCCGAGCTTGTCGATCTCTTCTTTTGATGACTGCAAAAGAGTCATAACGTCAGAAAGAAGTTTTTCATCCGTCGTCGGTCCGCTGTCGCGGCAGCAGAAATTTGAGCGCAGAGCCAAATCGAATTTGTCTTTTTCGAATATGCCGATATAGCCCTGGTTTCCCGACAAAATAACGGCTTTTGATGCGGACATCGCTTCGAGAGCCGAGCGCGAAACGCCGACAAAAACGTCGGAGATCGACGTTATCTCGGCGATATCCGTCCTTGCATCGGTCAAAATGATCGCACGCTTTCCGAGCCTTTTATTCATATTATCGGCGTGCGATTTGATCCTTGCAAAATCGTCTCCGCCGCCGACGATGATAATATCGGTGTCGGGGAATTTTTCCAAAATTTGCGGTGCTATGTTGACAAGATTGAACGCAGGTGCCGAACGGTCGGCATCCATACGGCTGATATAGACGATATGACGGTTTGAGCGGTCGATGCCAAATTCCGTAACAAAGCCGTCGGCATTTATCTCTTTTGAAAAACGTTCTGTGTCTATGCCGTTTATCGTAACACCGATACAGCCGGGATTCATATCGTATTCGTCTATCAGATATTGCTTTATATCCTCGCTGACGGCGATGGATTTTTCGCCCCAGTTGGAGATCTTGCGCCAAAATGCGTTGACCTTGAAATTGAGGTGCGCGCTTGTGGTGAAACGAAAGTGCATCGTCTTTTGCAAAATGCCGAGTATGAATGCCGGTATTCTCGCGTGGGCGTGAACGACGTCGAAATTCTCTTCTTTTATGAGTCGGCGCAAGCCGAAATAACTTCTTATTACCGAAAGCGGGGTCTTCTTATGGAGAGGCAGACGCACGTGGCGAATGCCCGCCTCTTTGAGTTCCTTTGTATATACGCCTCCTGCGGATGTGACAACGATCTCGTGCCCCATTCGCGAAAGCTCTTTTGAAAGCTCGACGACGTGCGTTTCAGCTCCGCCGATATTCAAAGCCATAAGCGCCATTAAGATCTTAATAAAAATCACCCCTCATTAAGGATATATATATTATACCAAACACCCCCCGTTTTTTCAACCGAATATTCTTCTTTGCTTGCAAAATATCATAAAATGTGCCATAATAGTTTAAACAATTCTATTGAGGGAACGTTATGGCACTAAAAAAAACAAAACTTGAAATCAATTCTCGCATCGAATATATCGGCACCGACGAAGAGTGCGACGATATCAAATCGCTCTCGGAGGCATTTTGCCGCACAAACGGGAATGAGATGAGAATAACATACGACAATATTTTTGAGGGCAAGAAGATCGGCACCGTTTCGATAATCTTCGATAAGACTGATAAAGACTGCGTGACGATAGTCAAGCACGGCGAATGTGAGTGTATATACGTCTACGGCAAGGATATGCGCCACACCGCTTCTTTTTCTGCCGGAGGCATTTCTTTTGAGATCGTTATTGTGACAAACAAGATCGAAAACACCCTCTCGGAAGACGGCGGAAAGCTTATTATCGAATCGACCATTGAAAACGGCGGATGCGAAATAGAGCACGCCGATATCGAAATAAATATGTACGTCTGAAAAAGGGGTTGTTAAAAAAGCCATCGGACTTTTTTT
>JAGAFQ010000031.1 GCA_017612495.1 Clostridia bacterium | reverse complement strand
TTATTTCTGAACAGGTATTTTATCAATGAGGCTATTGCGGTGATGAGTGCCATAGTAACTATTGACGTAATAAACGCTTTTATCGTTCCTCTGCTGTGCCAAATGCTTATTTTCAAAAATCTCGTGGAAAAATAATCGAAGAACGTGAAAAAGAAATATTGCGAAGCCATTATTATCATTGAATTTTTGCCGAGCATCTCCAATAATTTATTACCGCCTATCAAATACTTAAAGATAAGATAATACGTCATTGTTCCGGCAATTCCTGCGATCATACTGTAAAACGTGTTACCGAAATCTCCGCCGGTATATGAAATGCGCGAATTCAAAACGGCACCGAATAAAACGCTTAAAGCGGCAAAGATAAGCGCCGTAATGCTTGCGGTCATCTTTGTCAGCGATTTCTTTTCAAACAGACGGTGAATTAAATCACCGAAAGACAAATAGAACAACGCTACGGGAACAAGGTTTAATTTGAATGTAATGGTCGCGGAGCCGAAAAGCACCCATAATACGGCACTGCACAGCATAACAAGTAAGGATATATATTTTGAATCGTTGATCTTCAAAATGACAGCATAAATGATTTCCGCAAAAAACAAGATCAGCAAAAACCAAATAGGCGCATTCCAAGACAATTCTCCGTTATAAACGAAGAATACCGAGATCGCCTTTTTCAAATTTTGGCCCATGGCAAGTGATATTATCGATGACAATAAATCCCAAAACACGAACGGTATCAATAAAATTTTCACTCTTTTGATCATAAATTGCTTGAACGGCTCTTTGTTCTTAAAGAGAAAACCGGAAATAAAGAAGAACAAGGCCATATGAAAAGAATAAATGTGTGTTTCCAGCGGCAGCCAAGGGTTAAGATGCCCTAAAGTCACGAGAAAAATTCCGAATCCTCTTATGGCATCTATCCATTCAATTCGCTTATCGTTCATTGGGACAATTTCTCCTTAAATATAGTTGATCACAATCAATTATTTGGTGCAAATAATGCAATGGATCGCTAAAACGGGTACATAAATATTATAACTCCGTGAAAGATTAAAGTCAAGAAATGTTTATAATATGGGGAATTTCACCGGTATATACGCCTTTCTTTGCGAATTCGCCCCATTAATAATAGCCGCAGTTTTCAGCAAAAAAAGCACTTGCGTTTGCAAGTGCTTTATTGAAAATTATTATCAGACCGTAAATGATGTTACGTCGCTTTGCTCCGATGCGATGTTGCGTTACATCGTGCCGAAATGATGAGATGTTTGCTCAAAATCCACCCACGCCCGCAGGCGCATCATGTGCGAAGCACGCATCACTTGGCGAAGCCAACATCATTTTGCCAAAGGCAAACATCATTCAAAAAAGCACACCTATCGGTGTGCTTTTTTGTTGGTGACCCGTAGCAGATTCGAACTGCTGTAGCCGCCTTGAGAGGGCGGAGTCTTAACCGCTTGACCAACGGGCCGAATACTTTTAGGATTATACCATGAATCGAAGAATAAATCAATATCTTTTTGAGTTTTTCTGACAGTTTTTTTGCGCAGCAGTCCTCAACTTGACACATTTCCGCCTTTATGGTAAAATACGGTAGCATTGATATTAATTTGAAAGGTGGGGCAGTATGCCGAAAAACGAAAAATCTTCACTCAAAACGAATATTGTCATAATGCTCTCGCTTTTGGCAATATGTCTTGTATTTGCCGTTCTTTTCGATTTCTTGCCGATAAAGTTTTCAAATACTGCAAGAAAGTTCGATGTCGAAGTGACGATAAATTTGCCGTATTCAAATTCCGTAACGTTCAATATGCGGTCGGATAAAACCGTTGCCGATGCCATATCGGCGGCGGGCATTACGCTTGACGATAACGACGTTGTAACATCTCCCTTGTCAAACACCGTGTTAAAGTCTCCCGAGTTTTCGGTTTTCTGTGTGGATTATGATGACTCGATATTGACGGAAGAGGTCGAATATATAACCGAATTCTGCGAAACCGATTCCATCCCGAAGGGAACAACAAAGCTTTTGACGCACGGTCAAAACGGAATTGCCGAAAGGACTCGTCAAACAAAGAAAGTAAACGGCACCGTCATTTCCGATACCGTAATAAACGAGAAATATGTAAACCCCGTTATAAACGAGGTCTACGGTCACGGTGTCGGCGGAAAGATTTTGGGCAAGGACGGAAAAGAATATGACTATTCATATTATATTGACGTTATTGCCACCGCCTATGAAGAGGGCGGACTCACCGCGATGGGCGATCCGTGTTATGAGGGTGTTATCGCCGTCGACCCCAAGGTGATACCGCTCGGCACTTATGTTTACGTCAAGGGCACCTTCGGCGATTACGGCAGACTCAAAGCGTCCGATACGGGCGGAGTCATCAAGGGCAACAAGATAGATATTTGTATGCACGGTCCCATCGAAAAACTGTTTGATTTCGGCGTGCGTTCGATGAGAGCATATATTCTTGAATGAGGTCTATATGCTTAACATTACTTTGATAACGATAGGCTCGCTCAAAGAGCAGTATCTCAAAGAGGCGATGGCGGAATATCAAAAGCGTCTCGGCGCATACTGTACTTTTCGTGAGATAAATCTCAAAGAAGAAAAGACAAGCGGCAGGGAATCAAAAGCATCGATAAACGAAGCACTCGAAAAAGAGGCTGACGATATTATTAAAATAATACCGCCGAAAAGCTATAAGATCGCGCTTGTGATCGAGGGCAAAATGCTCTCGTCGGAGGAACTTGCCGAAAAGATCTCATCCGTTGCCACAAGCGGATATTCCGAAATAGCCTTTATTATCGGCTCGTCGTGCGGACTTTCGCCGCGCATAAAAGCATTTGCCGATCTTTCGCTTTCATTTTCAAGGATGACTTTTCCGCATCAGCTGATGCGCATAATACTTTGCGAACAGATATACCGCGCCACGAATATCATTTCAGGCGGCAAATATCACAAATAAGATGAAAAATACCGAGCGATGCTCGGTATTTTTTTAATATTCAAACGAGATCTCCTGCTTTTCTGCATCGACCTTTGCCAAAACCCCGAAGGGAATTATGCAATGCGGCTGCGCGTGACCGACGTTTACGTTATAGACGATGGGCAGTTCGGGATCGTTTACCACGTCCAAAAGGATCTGCTTGTATTCGGAATAAAGATATTCGTCCATCGGCTTGCCGATAAGCATTCCGCTTATCACGTCAAACACGCCGGCGTTTTTGAGTTTTATGAGCATTTTGCGATATAGATCGGCAGACGGCTTTTCTTCGCTCGTTTCCAAAAGCAGTATCTTGTTTTTCCACATTTCTTTTTTCGGGAAAAGCTCATATTTTTCGCAGAGCGAGACCGTATCGGGATAGCGGGAGTTATCAAAAATATCATAGATGGAATCTATACATCCGCCCAAGATTTTGCCCTCAAAGCGCGGCTTGCCCGAAATCAACTCAAAGCCGCGGTCTTTTTGCGATCTTCTTTTTGTGCCTAAAAACTCTTTTCCGTAAGACTCTCTTTCATAATACCAAATGTCGCTCGGCACGATTTTTGAAATTTTTCCGGTGCGGATAAGCTCTGAAAAATATTTTTCGCTGTAAGGCAGCATCTCTTTGTCAAGCTCGCAAATATCCGCCAAAAAGGATTGACCGTAAAACGTGGGAAAGTTTAATTTGTCGAGCATCAAGTGATTCATCGTTGTGTCTGAAAATCCCAAAAAGATCTTGTTTTTGAGTGCCCGTTTTAGGCGGTCGTCTTCAAAAAGATAGGGCAAGAGTCTGTATGTGTCATCACCGCCGATGGCGCAAAGGATCATATCCGAATCGTCGCAAAATGCCTCGATCAAATCGTCGGCGCGTTTTTCGGGATGATTTTTAATATAATCAAGACCCGAAAGGGCGTGCTTTGAAAACGAAACGGTAAGACCGTATTCTTCAAGGCGGCGAATCCCGAGTGTTGTCTCGTGCTTGACTTTATGTTCGCCTATTATTCCGCTTGAAAGGCTGACTATCTGTACTTTCTTTACCATTTGATCAACTCCTTTTTGAAATTATAACAAAATGACTGATTTTTTGCAACACGAAATGACGATAATCAAGTGAGGTGATATTGTGATAACGGTTTTCATACGTACGCTCATCGTTTTTGCTGTGCTGATGTCGGTCATGCGAATAATGGGCAAAAGACAGATAGGTGAACTTGAAACGTCGGAATTCGTGACGACTCTTTTGCTATCCGAGCTTTCGGCATATCCCATAACCGATACGGAAATACCTATTTTATATGCGGTGATCCCACCCCTCACTCTTCTTTGCATCGAGATCGCCATATCCTTCTTTATGGCCAAATTTCAGCCCGTGCGCACGGCATTTGACGGTAAGCCGAGTATTCTCATATCAAACGGAAAAGTCTGCCAAAAAGAGTTATTACGGCTTCGTATGGGTATGGGGGAACTTATGAGCGAAATAAGGCTGCAAGGGATATTTTCTCTTTCTGACGTCCGCTATGCAATATCCGAGCCGAACGGCAAGATCTCCGTTTTGCCGTATGAAAACAAATGTCCGCCGAGCGCGGATGATTTGAAGATATCGGTGCCCAAAAGCGGAGTTATGTGGGGCATTATCGTTGACGGAAACTTGAACAAAGAGCTCTTAAAAAAGCTCGGCAAGAACGAAGAATGGCTCGATGCGGCTCTTCGGTCGGCTCATATCGGCAAGCGTCGGCAGGTTTTCTATTTCGGAGTCGATGACGATGCCAAAACGCTGATAATCAAAAAGGAGTGATATTTTGCGTTCGTTTATAATATCGTGCATTTTGCTCACGCTCATCGTTTTATATCTCATTGTAAACGCGGCAATGATCTTTGCATATTCAAACGACCTTTTGGAGTTTTGCGAAAAGCTGCCGGACGATATCGAAGAATTCGACCGTGCCGACAACATAAATGAGATCAGCCGCGATTTGAGGGATGAATTTGAAAAAAGACGTTTTTATTTTGACATTTCGGTGGGAAACAAGATCACGCAAAAAGCAGAAGACTCGCTTTGCGCCATCGAAACGGCGGCAAAATGCGAGTCTTCGTATGAATTTTTGATCGCGAAAAGAATGTTCTGCGAGGTCATCGACGATATAAGAAGAGCAGAGGGAATTCGCATTTTATCGGTGTTTTAGCCGATCATCCATTCTCCGTCTTCATATTTGAACGTCAAGGTTTCGCTTGACGAATCGACGGTCATATCGTTTTTGTCTTTCTTATTTGTCATGGTTATATCGGTGACGATATATGCCTCGATATAAGTATCGCTCCACTTGGATAATTCGATTTCGACGATTTCCTTTTTTACGCTCAACGTTTTTGCGATCTCCTTTTGGATATCGACATAGTCGTTAAGCTCTTTTTTTGAATATCCGTATGCGCATACGGAGGTCTTATAGTCGCCCCTGTTGAAAGCCTCGTTCATTTTGAATATGAGATTTTTTACCTCTGTTTCGGCGGCTGAATCTTCACTTGAAAAGAAATTCTCATATTTCTTTTGATAATTGCTCTGACACGAAAAGAGCGCTGTTAAGAAAAGCAAGCACATTAAAACGGCAATGATTTTTTTCATAGATAAGCCACCTAAAAAGTATATATTTGTTCGCCTAAAACAAGAGCTTTTATTTTGCCCGAAAGGTTCATGCCCATAAACGGGGTATTGAACGATTTGCTTTTGATCGACGTGCGGCCGACGAGCATATTTCCGCCGGGATCAAAAGCGCAGATGCGCGCCTCCTTGCCCGTTTCGATCTTGCCGTAGCCGTCTTTTGAAATGCCGAGTATATCGGCGGGATTTTTTGATAAAAGTTTTATGAGCATCGGCAGGGAGATATGTCCTTTGTCACAAAGATATGTGTTTGCCGCCGCAAAGGTCGTTTCAAGTCCTATCGAGCCGAAGAGCGCCGATTTGAGATCGTTTTTTTCATACTGCGTTTTCGGCGAATGAGAAGAAAAGATGCAGTCGACGGTGCCGTCTTTTATTGCGGCAATGATACGTTCGATGTCATTTTTTGTGCGGAGCGGAGGCAAAAGCTTTGCGTTTGCGCCGTAAAAAAGCACGTCGTCCTCCGAAAGGGCAAAATACTCGGCGCTTGTCGAGGCAAAAATGTTATTTGACGTCTTTTTCGCCTCTCTTATAATTTCCGCGGTCTCGCCGCACGAAATATCACAGAGCAAAAGCCTGCATCCCGCCGCCTTTGCCAAAGAGATCTTCTCAAACGCCGTTATCGTTTCGGCGCAAGAGGGAATTCCGTCAAGGTTCAATATTTTCGTCATTCTGCCGCGGTTTATTTCTCCCGAAAAATCGGGACTTTGGCAGCAGCTCACGAACAAAATGCCGTATTTTGCACATTCCGTCATGGCAAAAAGCACTTCGCTTTGAGAAACGTTTTTGTCGCACGCATCGAAAACGGCGCGCACACCGCATTCAAAAAGCGATCTTATATCATTCGTTTTGCCGTTTTGAAAGGCGGATGCCATAGGCTCAACGTCGCAAAAGGCACGGTTTTTCGCGGCTGTGCGGATGTTTCTTACTGCTTCCGCATTGTCGATTTGCGGCTCCGTTTTCGGGGATATGTAAATTTTTGAATATCCGCCCTCCGTTGCCGCCCTGGTGCCGGAGGATATATCCTCGCGCGACGTAAAGCCCGGGTCGCAGAGGTCGGCTCCGATATCCACGAACGCGGGGCAAACGCAGCACCCCGACATATCGACTGTCTTATCGGCTTTTACCGCTGAAAACGCTTTTTTGCTCGATACGGCGATATCGCGTATCACCCCGTTTTCAATGAGGATATCCGAATTTATTCTCAAGACCGATATATCATCGACAATTTTGCAATTTTTGATTAAGACGTTCATATATAAAGCCCCTATTTCTCAAAAATGGCATAGCCTATGCCTCTGACTGTCGATATGAGTTTTACGGAATACACGTCGTCGATCTTTGACCTTATATAGCGCACGAACACGTCTACGGTGTTGCTGCCCGACTTGTTTGCATCGTCTTTCCAAACGCTTTTGAAAATCTCCTCGCGGCTTAGCACTCTGCCGCGGTTTTGATAGAGCAAAAGCAGAATATCGAATTCTTTTTTGCTCAAATCGAGCGGATTTGAATCGAAGGTCGCCAAGCGGGATGTGGAACTGAGTTTCAAGCGCTTTGACGGTATGCTCTGCGATGCGAGCGACGGATCGTTTTCGCTGCTGCGGCAATTATTCAAAACGTATAAAAGCGATGAGCGCAGATCTGAAAACAGAAACGGGCGAATAAATATTTTTCTCTTGTCGTCTTCGAGTGACGAGAGGGACTTTTCAAATTCGCTCACGATGACAAATCGCGGCAAATTCAGTTCCTTTGCTTCAAAGAGTAATTTTTCGGCAAAGGCGCGGTCGTTTTCGCAGTCGGCGATGATCAATGGCATAGCGTCGCTCGGCTTCGGCAGACGATCGAAGCTTGCAAAGCTCGGCAAAATGCCCAAAGCGCGCATTTCTGCTTCGAGCGCGTTTTTCATAAGCGGATTTTCCGATATTATGCAAACTTCCATTTTTGCTCCTTTATTCCGCATAATGACTGCGGATCATTTCAGCTTTCTGTAATCTGCAACGACGATGTTCGTAAAATATGCGTCAATGATCTTGTCGTATGAAATACCCGCTTCCGCAAGGTCTTTGGCGCCGTATTGGCTGAAACCTACACCGTGTCCCCATCCCTTGCCGATGATATAGAAATTGCCGTTCGCTTTTTTGGGATCATTGTAGAGCGACATATCTATTTTTGAATGCAGATCGGCATAAACGCCCGTGGGGTTATCGTTTGTCGGATTTTGCGGAGAGGTCGGATTTGTATTTTGCTGTGAAGAAATACCGCTTGACGTTATCGTATATTTCTTCGAGTCGCCGATGGCGATGTATTCATCGATGTTTTCAATAAGGCTCGTGCCTTTTGACGTGATGATGTATGACGAGCCGTCTTCGATATATTGACCGACGCCCTTTGAGGTGATGACGGGGAGCGTCACCTTCAAAGAATCGTTTATAAAATCAAAAGCTTTCGGCGCGTCAATGACGTTTTCATTATCGCCGTCTTTGCCGTCTTCTTTATCTTTTCCATCATCATCGATGGTTATTTCTTCGGGCTTTTTGAATTTTTCTCTTTCTTGCGCCTCTTTGTCGTCGTCGATGCCGTCATAGATTATGCCGTCTTTCGATATAACGAAATTCGCGCTGTGAACATAGGCAGAGAAAAGTCCCCTTACCGAATCGGTGCGCTTTACCGTTACCGTGTTGCCGTGAATATCCGAAACAGTCACTTGATAGACGTATGATGAGTTCTTTGCCAGATCGTCGATGCTTATCGACGCTATCTCATCCTTTAAGGAAGTATAGCCTTTGGAATTGAGATATCGGCAAAGCTCTTTCGGTGTTATCTCCGAGACCCATTCTCCGTATTGATAACGCGGATAGTTTTCCCATTCGGTCTTTCTTGCGGACATATATTCATATCCCGTACCGCCCCAGCATTCCTCGGCGCTGACGGAGCAGCCGCCGAAGACTGCCGCATAGTATGCGGGAGCAAGCTTGCCGTTGTATGTCAAGACCTTGCCCTTCGTTTCGCCGACGGCTTTTATCACGTTGTCGTTGACGTTCTTGTGACCGAGATAGACCTGACAGTTCGTGGTGTTGCAGAAATCAAAACCGTATTCGCTTTTGTGTCTGCCCAGATGCGCAAGGGTATAGGTGCGCACGACGATGGAAAATGCCTTTTGCAATTCATAATGCCATACGGCATTGATCTCCCAGGTCTGAACGCCCATAATATACTGTTCTATGGGCAAAACGTTGGTGAGGGCAACGCCGTCGGATGAAGACGTTACTCTGCGGCGGAATTCAAACACGCCGGGATATATGTTGTTCGCCGGTGTTTTCAAATATGCGGTGTCTTTTCCGTCTGATACGGCAGACATACCGAATGCGGTATCATTCCCACCGCCGTCAAATTCAAACACAAGCTTGTTGTTGTCGGGATTTATGAGCATGACCGATGTTTTTGTGGGCTCCGATACCGAACACTCGACACCGAGCGCTTCATTCACTTCACCGATCTTCTTTTCAAGGTTTTCCGTGGTGTCAAAGTCGCCGACCTTGACAACGAGTTTTCCGTTATCATAAGCGGCAAAAGCGTAAACGAGGGAAGAGTATATTTCTTTTTCGGTGAACAGGACGTTTATATCATTGACGGCTTTTGTCAGATCTTCTTTGTTTTGATATTCGCCGGGGATCAAGATCTGATAAGCGCCTATTGTGACACTGCCGCTGCTCTTGACAAAGCCGCCGCCCGAAGCCGATAAGTTTATATCGCTCGCCGCCGTTACAATATCCGTTTTAACGGTATAAACTGGGAAAAATTCATTGTTTGAGTCCACATATCCGAGATCAAAGCCATGATCGGCTTTGACCTCAAAGCTTGTGGTGACATCACTGCCGTACATAAGACCTACACGGATCTTCAAGTTGTCGTAATCTTCATCGCTCATGGCAAAAACCTTTGCCGAATACTGAACGATCATTATCACGACACCGAGTACCATAAGAAGCGCCAAAAAGATACACATAATGCGCGCGACCAAGGTGGCAGAAGAAGTCTTTTTCTTATTGCTCATCGGAAGATACCTCCTTCCTGTTTTTTACTGATTTTTATACGATCTCGTATTCTCCGCGTACCATGACCCATATAACGTCGCTCATCGCCATGATCGCTCTGCCGTCTGCACGGGGTATCAATACAAGGTGGTTCAAAGAAACGCTGTTGCCGTCATAGAGTTCTTTTGCCGCGGTCAGATCGCTGAGTCCCTGATTTTCAAAGGGAGAAACGACTCTTGCGTTGCCCGATCTTAAAATGACCTCGCAAGCGGCCTTGGGCTTCAAGGTCTTGCCGAAGGCGATGCTGATAGCCTCGAATTCCGCATTTTCCGATAAAGCGGGCGCGGCCGGCTCGTCTTTTTTGAGTTCTTCTTTGAGCGCGCTTATCTTTGAATCGATAAGCTTTTCGATCTCTTTGTTGTTGTCATCGACCGTCTTTTGGATCTTTTCATCGACCGAGGGAACAAGCACGCCGCTTATGTAACTGAGCGTTACGAGCGGATCGCTGTCGCTCGAAGAATCTGCCAAAATAACGATGGTGAACACCGTTATAAAAGCGAGCATCGCCGCCATGATTTTAGTCAGTTTTTTCATTTTCATCATTCCTTTCACAGATCGAGCAGGCTTATCTGAAGCTCTGCGATATCTTTTTCGGCAAGAACCGTGCCGGGTGCGGGCAGTTTTGCTTTTTGGTATCTTGCATATCCGGGAATGGCTTTTTCAAAGCCCCTCTCGGCTGACACGACAAACTGCTTGGGACGCAATTTCATTATCGCAACGCCCATTGAAGTTCGTGTCGTCTTTATCGGGATTTGTTCTGAATTTACGACAAGTGCCTTTTCGGCATTGTTCTTTATCATAATGTTGAACGGAGCATCCTCATAGAATACCGCTTTGACGGGAGATGCCGAGCTGAAAGCGGAGGTGAGCTTGCGTCTGTTCGTCTTGGTGAGATATGCTTCAAACGGAACTCTGACGCCCTTGCCGTTTTCAAAGAGATATACGATCTTGTGTTTTGGCTCTATCTGCGTCAGCGCCTTTACGAACACGGGGCGCTCGTTCTCGTCAAAGCCGAGCTTCGTTGCCACAAAATCGCCGAGGAGCGACGCTTTCGTGTCGTCAAAGTCAGAGACCTTGCAATGATAGATTTGAGATTTGTCGGTGAAGAAATAGAGATCGGCGATGTTTTCGGTATCCTCCGAAATAAATATCTCGTCGCCCTCTTTGAGCTTTTGCTCATCGCTTCCGCGCAATGACTGCATCGTTATCTTCTTGAAATAGCCCTCTTTCGTGAGCACGATGCGAACGTTGTAGTTATCGATGTGTTCTTCTTCTTTATACTGTTTTATCTCCGAATCGAAAAGGAGCTGGGTCTGACGGGGCTTTGCATATTTTTCTTTGATCTCTTTGAGCTGCTTTTCGATTATCTTTTTGATCTTTGAGTCGCTGCCGACGGTCTCGCGCAGTTCCGCTATCTCCTTTTGAAGAGCATCTATCTCGCTTATGCGGTTGAGTATATACTCTCTGTTGAGATTGCGGAGTTTTATATCGGCTATATATTCCGCCTGTACCTGATCGAGCGAAAAGCCGCTCATAAGGTTGGGCACGACGTCACATTCGTGTTCGGTCTCTCTGATTATGCGTATCGCTTTGTCGATATCGAGCAAGATCTTGCCGAGACCTATGAGCAAATGAAGTTTTTCCTCTTTCTTTCCGAGCACGAATTTCGTTTCGCGGCGGATGCACTCCATTCTGAATTTTATCCATTCAGAAAGTATCTCGATAACGCCCATGACCTTCGGCGAGTTGTTTATGAGCACGTTGAAATTACAGCTGAACGTGTCTTCAAGGGGCGTCATCTTATAAAGCTTTGCCATCAAGAGATCGGGGTCTGTGTTCTTGCGCAGATCAAGGGTGAACTTGAAGCCCGAAAGGTCGATCTCATCACGGAAATCGGTTATCTCTTTGAGCTTGCCCTCTTTTACAAGATCCGTTATGCTGTTTATGATAAGCTCGATCGAGGTCGAATAGGGTATCTCCAAGACCTCGATGCAGTTTCTTTCGGCGTTGTAAACGTATTTTGCGCGCACCTTGAAAGAACCCGTGCCCGTTTTGTATATCTCCGATAATTGAGCGCGGTTATATACCAAAAGTCCGCCGCCGGGGAAATCGGGCGCCTTTATAAGATCGAGCATGGAATCGACATCCATACCGGGGTTTTTGAGCAGGGCTATCGTGCCGTCGCAAAGCTCGGATAAATTGAACGAGCATATCTTGCTCGCCATACCTACGGCGATGCCGAGGTTGGGTGAGAGCAAAATGTTCGGAAAAGAGGTCGGCAGCATCACGGGTTCGGTGGTAGTGCCGTCGTAGTTATCAACGAAATCAACTGCGTCTTTATCTATTCCGCGAAAGATCTCGGCGCAGAATTTATCGAGTCTTACCTCGGTATAGCGCGATGCGGCATATTGCATATCGCTGCTGTAATGCTTGCCGAACGATCCCTTTGAATCGACGAACGGATGCAAAAGCGCCTCGTTGCCTCTTGCAAGTCTTACCATCGTTTCATATATCGACGAGTCGCCGTGAGGGTGAAGCTGCATTGCCTGACCTACGGCATTGGCGCTTTTTATGAAATTGCCGCCCAAAAGTCCCATCTTATACATGGAGTATAAAACTTTGCGGTGAACGGGCTTGAAGCCGTCTATCGCGGGTATGGCACGCGAAATAATGACACTCATCGCATAGGGCATATAGTTTTTTTCTATTGTCTCCGTTATCGGCTGAAGACACGGTTCAGCGACATTTTGCGGATATGAGTGGAACTGTGCTTTTGAAGATTTCTTTGCCATTTTCGGTTTCTCCTGTGTTATATCCGTTTTCGCTTTTGTTAAATATCCGCTTCAGCCACATATTCTGCGGCGTGTTCGGCGATAAACTCTTTTCTTTCCTGCAAGGCGTCGCCGAGCAGGGTATCAAAAATTTTAGCGGTCTTTTCGGCGTCGGCGGGGCAGACGTTCACAAGTCTTCTCGTTTCGGGATTCATGGTCGTTTGCCACATCATCTCCGGCTCGTTTTCTCCGAGACCTTTTGAACGGTGGATGGCATATTTTGCATCGCCGATCTCAGATAAGATCTGCTCCTTTTCTTTTTCGTCATAAGCAAAGCGCGACCGGCCTTTTACGACGATCTCATAGAGGGGCGTTTCGGCGATGAATATTTTCTTTTCTTTGATAAGAGTCGGCAGCAGACGGTAAAAGAGCGTCAGAATAAGCGTTCTTATCTGATATCCGTCTTCGTCGGCATCGGTGCAGATGATGATCTTGTTCCATCTCAAAGCGTCGAGCGAGAAGGGCACGATGCCGCTTTGGCTTTTGGTTTTGATCTCAACACCGCAGCCGATGACCTTCAAAAGATCGACGATTATTTCGTTTTTGAATATCTTGTCATAGGTGCTCTTCAAGCAGTTGAGTGTTTTACCTCTGACGGCGATCACCGCCTGATATTCGGCGTCTCTGCCCGTTTTGCAGGAGGTCAGCGCCGAGTTGCCCTCTACTATATAGAGCTCGCGGATGGCGGGGTCTTTTGAGCCGCAGTTGACAAAGTGGTCTATTCTGTTTACGATGTCGATGGTGCCGCTGAGTTTCTTTTTGATGTTTAGACGTTCTTTTTCGGCGCTCTCACGGCTGCGCTTGTTGACAAGCACCTGATTTGCGATCTTTTCCGCTTCTATGGGATTTTCGGCGAAATAGACCTCGAGCGACTGTTTTAAATAGTCGGTCAGATAATCGGCGATGAACTTGTTGTTTATCGCTTTCTTCGTCTGGTTTTCATAAGACGTTCTCGTTGAAAAACTGTTTATGACGAGCACAAGGCTGTCCTCAATATCCGAAAAAGCGATCTTGCTTTCATTTTTCGTATATTTGTTCGCATTTTTTATATATTTGTCTATCGCATAGGGAAAAGCGTTTCTGACGGCTTTGTCGGGGGAGCCGCCGTGTTCGAGAAAGCTTGAGTTGTGATAATATTCTATTCGGGGCGACGTGTTTGAAAAGCAGAACGATATTTCCGCTTTGAGTTTATATACGGGCTTGTCTTCGCGGTCGCGTCCCTGCGATTCCGTTTTGAACATCGTCGGCGCAGTCAGCGAATTTTCGCCGCAGATCTCGTTTATATAGTCGCCGATGCCGTTCTCATAATAGTATTCGGTCTTTTCAAATTTTCCGTCTTCGTTTTCAAAGTTGAAAACGAAGCGTATGCCCGGGTTTACGACCGCCTGCTTTTTTAAGGTCTCTTCAAAAAATTCACGCGGTATTCTTATATCCGTGAAAACGTCGATGTTGGGACGCCAAAAAACGACGGTGCCGTTTTTTCTGTCGCCTTTTTGCTGATCGCATATTTGAAGCTCGCTCACCGGCTCGCCTTTTTTGAAATGTATCGAATAGACCTTGCCGCTGTTATAGGAGGTGACGTCCATCATCTCCGACGAATACTGCGTTGCGCAGGCGCCGAGACCGTTTAAGCCGAGAGAGTATTCATAAGCCGAATCGTCGCTGTTGTTGTCATATTTACCGCCTGCATAAAGCTCGCAATATACAAGCTCCCAGTTATAGCGTCCCTCTTTTTCGTTATAGTCGAGCGGAACGCCGCGGCCGAAGTCGTCGACCTTTATCGATAAGTCGCGGTAAGCGGTGATATTTATTTGAGTGCCGTAGCCTTCTCTTGCTTCGTCAACGGAGTTTGAAAGAATTTCGAAAAATGAGTGCTCGCAGCCCTCGAGTCCGTCCGAGCCGAAAATGACGGCAGGACGTTTTCTGACACGGTCTGCGCCTTTGAGCATCGCAATGCTCTGGTTACCGTATGCGGTTTCTTTTTTCTGTGCCATAGACGGAAATACTCGCTTTCATTATAATAGTGATAAGTGTTTTTTGACCGCTCCGGCGGCCTATTTCTATCTAAATAATATAATCGATATAATTATATCAAAAAATTCCTGCAAAAGGAAGAGAAAAAACAGAAAAATAATCGAAATCTTTTGATTTTTTGTTCCAAAAACGGCAAAAAACGGCTGAAAGGACCGCCAAAACTTAACAAATATTAAAAAACTATTGATTTTTTGCAAAAAATTTAGTACAATACCCATAAGATATTCATTTCGGAATGTCAATTTATTTGAAAGTTGCACATTTTTTGCAGAGAACGAATGGAGATTAGATATGATTTCTCGTAACATCACAATACAAAACGGTGTCGGCCTTCACACAAGACCTGCTACATTCTTTATTCAAAAGGCAAATTCTTATAAGAGTTACATATGGGTCGAAAAAGATGAGCGCAGAGTCAACGCGAAGAGCTTGCTCGGCGTGCTCTCTTTGGGCGTTGTCAAAGGTATGACCATCACTCTCATTGCCGACGGCATTGATGAGGTCGAAGCCATAAACGGTCTTGAAGATCTTATTCTCACCGGCTTCACCGAATAATA
>JAGAFQ010000002.1 GCA_017612495.1 Clostridia bacterium | reverse complement strand
AGATGAAAAACAAAAATTCTATTTAAGATTTGAAACAGATCATTTCACTGATCCCTCGGTATCGATACTTGAAGAATATCTGCCGAAGATCGAGTGGTCAAGCAAGGTAAAATCCGTACATAAAACCGTTTCAGTCGTAGTTTCCGAAACGACTGAAAACGAGCTTGCACCGATCATTGCAAAGCTCGAGACTATGGGACTTGCCCTTCAAAGTATGATCGCTGTTTTATAATTTCACAAACGGCTCTTATCACGAATTATTTTTTGATTTGCGATAAGAGCCGTTATATTTATGCCTACCATCATAACGTTTATATAATCGGTTATT
Source organism: Clostridia bacterium (assembly GCA_017612495.1). Lineage (GTDB taxonomy): Bacteria > Bacillota > Clostridia > Oscillospirales > CAG-272 > RGIG8399. The sequence goes on along the minus strand of JAGAFQ010000002.1, from coordinate 3,344 downwards.
TCAATTATGCTTTTATCGGTCATGCGTATGGCAAAAAGGCACGATGCGGCATACAAAGTCAGATATATCGTATTCAAAATTTTATAATTTTTCGGTGAAATATAATAAATGCTCCGAGAGGCATAATTCGACCAGGAAATGACTGTTGATATCGCAAAGACAAATACCGATGAGCCGATAAAATACTCCGCAAATCTCCCGAAAAACGCACTGTACGCAATGATAACGGTGTCAATGGGACCGTTCATTTTCAAGCCGTATTTTTGATCTGCTATCAAAATCACAAGTGCGCTTAAAGTGCACATAATGAGCGTATCGGCAATGACCTCGAATACACCTAAAAAGCTTTGAGAACGATAGTCTTTATTATCGGATGCGGCGTGCGCGATGGGCGACGTTCCGCAGCCTGCCTCGTTGCTCATTATTCCTTTTGTGATGCCGTGTCTTATCGATAATAACAAAGCGGAAGCGGAGCCGCAGAAAACTGATTTTATATCAAGCGCCTCTTCGAAAATGCGCAAAAATACCGCAGGCAAGAGCGCGACGTTTGCCAAGATCACATAAAGAGACAAAGCGATATAAATAAATGAAGCGACAGGAATGACTAAAAGCGTAAAATTCGACAATGTTCCAAAGCCCGCAAGTGTTACAATAAAAGTAATGATAAAAAACACAAAGGCGACTGCTCTCATATCTAAACCGAATACTTCAAAAAGCGCATTTGCGGCTGACGACGTTTGAAGCATATTGCCTATAAAAAATGAAGCGACAATGCACAGTATGCTGAAAGCGAGCGCAAATTTTCTGCCGAGCGGCTTTGTCTTTTCGATATAGTACATAGGTCCGCCGTAATATCCGCAGGCATTCTTTTTGCGATATATCATACTCAAAAAGACCTCTGAATATTTGACGGGCAAAAGCAAGATCGCGCCGACCCACATCCAAAAGATACTGCCGTAACCGCCGAGGGCTATAGCCGAGGCGACACCTACGATATTGCCGACACCGAGTGTCGATGCAAGGGAGTTTGTCAGCGATTTTACGACCGAAAGCTTATCGTCGGAGTTTATTTTTTTGATACCCAATAACATTTTACGCAGAGAGAAAATTTGCGAAAACCCGATCTTTCTGCCGATATAGACCGAGCACATACACAAAATAAGTAAAAAAGCTGCGTTTATAAAGTCTTGCATTGATATTCTCCGAAAAAGATCACTATAATATCCTATGCCTCGAAAACCGTGGAATATTATCTCAAAATAAATGTAAATTTATTGTTAAAATGCCATTTATCTATTGCAAAATCTGAATTTTGTGATAGAATGATATTTGAGTTAGCACTCGAAGGCTTTGAGTGCTAAACAAATTAACAAATAAAAACATTTTATATATTGGAGGTTATGTTATGACACTCAAACCACTTGCCGACAGAGTTGTAGTTAAGATGACTGAAGCAGAAGAAACTACAAAGAGCGGCATCATTCTCGCAGGCAGCGCGCAGGAAAAGCCCCAGATAGCTATCGTTGTTGCGGTAGGCCCCGGCGGCGAAGTTGACGGCAAAAACGTTCCCATGACCGTTAAAGTCGGCGATAAAGTTATCACAAGCAAATATTCGGGCACCGAAGTTAAGTGCGACGGCACCGAATATATTATTGTAAGACAAGGCGATATTCTCGCAATTGTCGAATAATCGGAGGTAAATATTATGTCAAAAGATATTCTTTACGGTGCCGATGCAAGAGATGCAATCATTCGCGGCATCGACAAACTTGCAGACACAGTTAAAATCACGCTCGGCCCCAAGGGCAAAAACGTTGTTTTGGCAAAGCAGTATGGCTCGCCCCTCATCACAAACGACGGCGTCACGATCGCAAAAGAGATCGAGCTCGACTGCCCCTTTGAAAACATGGGCGCTCAAATCGTAAAAGAGGTCGCCACCAAAACTAACGATGCCGCAGGCGACGGCACTACCACCGCTACGATCTTGGCTCAGGCATTCATTCACGAAGGTATGAAAAACGTTTCTGCCGGCGCTAACCCCATTGTGATAAGAAAAGGCATCAACCGTGCAGTTGATAAGGCAGTTGCATCTCTCACCGCAAAATCCAAGAAAGTCAACGGTTCTGCCGATATCGCCCGCGTAGGCACCATCTCGGCAGGCGATGAAGTCATAGGTACTCTCATTGCCGATGCAATGGAAAAAGTAACATCCGACGGTGTCATCACGGTAGAAGAATCAAAGTCGGCAGAAACTTACTGCGAAGTCGTTGAAGGTATGCAGTTCGATCGCGGCTATTGCTCGCCCTATATGGTCACCGACAGCGATAAGATGGAAGCCGTTATCGACGATGCGCTCTTGCTCATCACCGACAAGAAGATATCAAACATCCAAGAAATTCTTCCCTTGCTCGAACAGATCGTACAGGCAGGCAAAAAACTCGTTATAATCGCCGATGATATCGAAGGCGAAGCACTTACCACCATCGTCCTCAACAAGCTTCGCGGCACGTTTACCTGCGTTGCAGTCAAAGCTCCCGGCTTCGGCGACCGCAGAAAAGAAATGCTCCGCGATATCGCAATTCTGACCGGCGGCGAAGTTATCTCCGATGAACTCGGTCTTGACCTCAAAAAGGCAACGATAGAAATGCTCGGCAATGCGCGCCAGGTAAAAGTTACAAAAGACAATACCATTATCGTAGGCGGCTCGGGCGATCCTGCGCAGATCAAAGACCGCATATCACAGATCAAAGTCGCTATTGAAAGCACGACCTCTGATTTTGACCGCGAAAAACTTCAGGAACGCCTTGCAAAGCTTTCCGGCGGTGTAGCCGTTTTGAAAGTCGGCGCGGCAACGGAAGTTGAAATGAAAGAAAAGAAACTCCGCATCGAAGACGCGCTCAACGCAACAAAAGCAGCCGTTGAAGAAGGCATCGTTCCCGGCGGCGGCGTAGCATACGCAAACGTTATCGGCGACGTGGCAAAACTGCTGGAAACAGCTGAAGGCGACGAAAAGACCGGAATCGCAATTGTTGTTCGCGCTCTTGAAGAACCCGTAAGACAGATTGCCGAAAACGCAGGCTTTGAAGGTTCTGTAATTATAGAAAAGATAAAGACCTCCGGTCAGAAGGGATTTGGCTTTAACGCAGGCACCGAAGAGTTCGGCGACATGATAAAAGCCGGCATCGTAGATCCTACAAAGGTCACCAGAAGCGCACTTCAGAACGCATCTTCGGTCGCTTCCATGGTCCTCACCACCGAAGCGCTGGTTGCAGAGCGCAAAGAAGACGCCGACGCTGCGGCAAAGGCTGCGGCAATGGCAGCAGGCATGGGCGGCGGAGGAATGT
>JAGAFQ010000030.1 GCA_017612495.1 Clostridia bacterium | reverse complement strand
GGTAAATTATTTTGTTAAAACATAAGGTTTTCGTTGTGAAAACGTATATCGCACGAAACGGTCCGCACAAAACGGACGTTTCGATTACACACCATTATGCCATACTAATATTTTAATAAATATCGGGGGCTATGTCAATATATAATATAATATTATTTAATAAAAGCGGAAAAAACTGTATTTTTACACAAAAAAGCACCCTTTCGGGTGCTTTTTCAAATATCATTTAGGATATATTTCGTTCTTTATCTCAATCGTTTCAAGCGTTGCGAATGCTCGCGCCAAAAGTCCGTTATAATCGTCAAGCAGTGCTTCCTGCGCCTCGACCTTATATATTTCGGGCTTTGTGCGCGGATGCTTCGGGGTGAAGACCGTGCAGCAATCTTCATACGGCAATATCGAAATATCGAAAGTGTCGATCTTTCTCGAAACCGTTATGATCTCCTCTTTATCCATTCCGATACAGGGACGGAAAACGGGGAGCGATACCACCGCATCTGTCGTGCAGAGCGCTTTCATGGTCTGACTTGCTACCTGGCCGAGGCTTTCGCCCGTGACAAGCGCATTACAGTCATATTCCTTTGCGGTCATTTCGGCAAGACGCATCATAAATCGGCGCAAAAGGATAGTGAAATAGTCTTCTTCGCAATTATCTCTGAGTGCCTCTTGTATCTCGGTCACGGAGATCACGTGAAGCTTGAAATCTCCGCAAAAGCGCGCCATCTTTTTGGCAAGGGATATTACTTTTTCTTTTGCCCTCTCGCTCGTATAGGGATATGATTCAAAATGCAGCGCCTCGGTGATGACGCCGCGCTTTGCCATCATACATCCTGCAACGGGGCTGTCGATACCGCCCGAGAGCAGAAGAAGCGCTTTTCCGTTCGATCCGATAGGCATACCGCCGGCCGCACGCTCGTGTCCCGCAGTCACGTAGGCATAAAAATCGCGTATCTCGATTCTTATGGTAACGTCGGGCTTGTGAACATCGACCCTCATTTGCGGCATACGGTCGAGCACCACTCCGCCCGCGATCATACTGATCTCCATGGAATTCTTTTCAAAACTCTTATCGGAGCGCTTCGTTTCGATCTTGAAAGTCTTTGCGTCCGAAAGATATGTCGGCGCAAGATCCGAAACGACTTTTAAGATCTTTTCCATATCCTTTTCGACCTCAACGCAGCGGCTCACCACCGAAAAACCGTATATCTTCTTTGCCTCTTCAAAAAGAATATCCATCGGCACGTCGGTTATTTGCGGATCGATGTAGATCGTGCTTTGAGTCGAATATATTTTGAATTTTCCGAAATGCGAAAAACGGTATCTGACCGCACGCAAAAGGAGATTTTCAAACTGCTTTCTGTTGGCTCCTTTGAGCGCGATCTCACCGAATTTGCACAAAATTACTTCTTTCATAAAAACCTCGATTCAAGATAAACAGAGTCTGATCGGCAAAAAGCCGAAGCCTGTGCCGAACTAATATTCACGCTCTTACTTGTCCGTTTCCCAGAATGATATATTTGATCGTCGTCAATTCCTTTTGAGCCATGGGACCTCTTGCGTGGAGCTTTTGAGTCGAGATTCCTATCTCGGCACCGAATCCGAATTCCTCACCGTCGGTAAAGCGCGTCGAAGCGTTGACGTAGACCGCCGCCGAATCGACCTCGCGGCAAAAGCGCTCGGCATTTTCAATATCATTCGTAATGATGCTCTCACTGTGTCCCGTTGAGTATTTTGCGATATGCCCGATCGCCTCCGAGAGCGAATCGACCACCTTCACCGAAACGATATAATCGTTATATTCGGTGTCATAGTCGATATCCGTTGCCTCTTTGCAGTCGGCAAGTATCTTTCTTGTGCGCTCGCAGCCGCGGAATTCGAGATTTTTATCTCTCGTGGCGGCGTAAAATCCCGTCAGGAACTCCTCTGCCTTATCGCGGTGGCAAAGCACCGTTTCTATCGCGTTGCACACAGATGGGCGCTGCATTTTCGCATTGACCGCCACCTTTATCGCCATATCTGTATCGGCGCTCTTATCGACGTATAAATGGCAATTGCCCGCTCCCGTTTCGATAACGGGGACTTTTGCATTTTGCTTGACTGCCGAAATGAGTCCTCTGCCGCCGCGCGGTATCAAAACGTCGATATATCCGCACATTTGCATAAGCGCATCGGACGATGCGTGCGAGGTATCGTCGATAAAGCCGATGACGTCGGGAGAAAAGCCGACATCCGACACCGCTTTTTTCATAAGCATGACAAGTGCGCGGTTCGTCTCGATCGCCTCTTTGCCGCCGCGCAAAACGGTACAGTTGCCCGTTTTTAAGCAAAGCGTTGCCGCATCCACGGTCACGTTGGGACGTGCCTCATAGATTATGGCGCACACTCCGAGAGGAACACGGCACTCCGAAATTACTAACCCGTTCGGACGCACGAATCTCTCGCCGCTGCCCAAAACGTCGGGCAGAGCGATGAGCTTTTTGATGGCGTCGCAGATGGCGAAAATTCTGTCTTTGCCGAGGGTCAATCGGTCGATCATTGACGCTTTTATGCCGTTTTGCTTTGCGTTTTCTATATCCTTTGCGTTCGCTCGTTCGATGATCTCAAAATCGGCAATGAGCCTTTTGGATATAGCTTCAAGCGCCGCATTTCTTTTTTCGGTCGATGAACCTGCCAAAGCCGAAGATGCGTTCTTTGCCGCCTTGCAAATGTTTCTTACGTATTCAAAACTTTCCATTTTTACCTCAATTTATCGAGAATGTTCAGTATATCTTCAAATTTTTCTGCCTGATATTCATAGTCGTTTTCTTCGTCGGGATCTATGCGCGCCGTCATATAACAAGCTCTCATTCCCGCGCCCAAAGCGCCCAAAACGTCGATCTCGTATCTGTCGCCGACCATCAAAGCCTCGCTTGGCAGAATGCCGAGTTTTTTTGCCATACTTTCAAATATCCGTTTGTCGGGCTTTTGACAGCCTGCCTCTTCGGATATCAATATCTCGTCAAAATAATCAAACAGTCCGGCATTGCGCATCTTCTTTTTCTGAAGCTCCGTATATCCGTTTGATACAACGCCGAGCAGATACCCGTCTTTTTTCAGTTTTTCAAGAGTTTCAAGCTCTCCGCAAAACGGCTCCGCAAAATCTCTGTACGTGTCATAATAACTTTTTTCGAGTACCGCCATATCGTCAATGCCGAATTCTTTCATCATATCGGCAAAGACCGCTTCTCTTCTGCCCGCTCCGCGCGAATCCGTCACCTTGAGCTTGACAAGATACCCATCGAGCATATCGGGCGGATATGAAGAAAAGTTTTTTGCAAAATATCTCACCCAATTCGAGAACATTTTATCGCGGTCGATAAGCGTGTCGTCAAGGTCGAAAAGCACGGCTTTTATTTTGTTCTTTCCGCTCGTCATTTTCTGCTCCAACGGAAGTATGTGCCGACCTTTTTGCCGTCGAATATATCATAGAGTATATCCGGATTTTCGCCGTTTACGATCATCATCGGAATTTCAGCCGCACACAAAAGTCCCGCCGCTTCGAGTTTTGTCACCATACCGCCGGTGCCGCGCGACGTGCCCGTGCCGCTCGCCATTGCCATGATCTCTTCGTCAAGCTCGTCGACGACTTCTATCCGCTTTGCATTTTTATCCGTTCTCGGATCGGATGAAAAAAGGCCGTCAACGTCGCTCATATTGATGAGCAGATCTGCGTGGCAAAGGATCGCAACGTATGCCGAAAGCGGATCGTTTCCGCCGAAATTGAGTTCTACCGTCGATATGGTATCGTTTTCGTTTATGATCGGTATGCAGTTCATCGAGATCAAAGTTTGAAGCGTATTCTGCGCATTATGGCGCAAATGCTCATCGTCGATAACGTCCTTGGTTATGAGTATCTGCGCGACCGTATGACCGTATGCCGAAAAAAGCTCGCTGTACATACGCATAAGCTCGCTCTGACCTACTGCGGCAGTCGCCTGCTTTTGCTCGGTCGTGAGGGTTCCCTTTGAAAATCCGAGCTTTGCGCTGCCTGCCGAAACAGCACCCGAACTTACCAAAATTATCTCTCTTCCGCTGTTTTTGAGGTCGGATAAGACCTTTATGAACTGCTCTAAACGGCGCAGGTTTATAAGTCCCGTTTGGTATGTGAGCGTTGACGAACCGATTTTTATTACGATCCGTTTGGCATCAATTATCTGCTTCATTTGAAAAATGCTCCCGTTTTACGAAAAAAGTTGAAAAATGACTTAAAGTGTTCTATAATAGAAT
>JAGAFQ010000029.1 GCA_017612495.1 Clostridia bacterium | reverse complement strand
GTTCTCTTCGGCGAAAAAGCCCTCGTTGTCCATTCCTTCAAAGGACTGACCGTGGCCGAGATGATCGTTCCCGACGGCGACATAGCCGTTCTCCGCGAGGAAATTCATGAAATCGTCATAGCGGTTGATATGCTCCGCAATGCCGTGAACGATCTGAACGACGGCTTTCGGTACCCCGTCCGGCGTGCATTTCCGAGCGTGAATGCGGTTTTCCCCGGTGCTGGACTCAAAAAAGAAATCCTCGAACTTGGGCATGGATTTTTCCCCTTTCCTATGTTATGATAAACGAGCGTTTAGACGATTCTCTAAATAGATTTTACACGTCTCGAGTCTTTTCGTCAATCATCGCAGAGGGCGACGTATCGCGGAAGAAAAGCACCGCATCTATTTCTTCAAAGGCAACACGGGCGGTGAGCTGTTGAAGACCTCCGTGATCGCCCGGGAGCATATATTCGATTTTCAGTCCCGTAGCGTCGGCAACGTATCTGCCCGACGTTCCGGTAGCACAAATATCGTGACAGCTCAAAACTCCGAGATATGCTGTGCAAAATTCCGTCATCAGTTCTTTTTTCTTGTCGTCTGCGATAATAGCAAGCTGCACGGTGATACCTCCGATCTTTATTTGTCGCGGTGAGATGTGAAATTTGTCAAGAGCTTGACGTTCGTTCCCAAAACGCGCTTTGTGATATTGTCAAACGCCGCTTTGACGTTGGCTTTGTCGGCATCATTGACAAGCTTGCCCTCGTTTTGCAAAGACGCCAGCGTATCGGACCGCGGCACGACCCCGATAAGCCTTATCGAGGTGCGGTCTATAAGAGAGATTATATCGTCATAGGCAGATTTAATGCTTCTTTTTCTGCCGTCAAACGGAAACTGATTTATAATGAGCCTTTGCGAACCGACGTTCATCTTGCGCAAAAGATATCCCGTCTTTTCAGCCGAGCGCACCGACGTGGCATTCGGCATGGTGACGATAAACGCGCTGTCGGCGCAATAGCCCGACACTTCAAGCATCGTGTCGTTGCCGCAGGGAGAATCCAAAATAACGTAGTCGATATTGTTTGCTTCGGAAGCCTTTATGATGAACTTTTTTAGCGCTTCCTTGGGCACCATCTTTTCAAAGCCGTACGGCGCGGGCGCGAAAAACAAGTTCTCGGAGCGCTCGTCGCGTATCAAAACACGCGATATATCTACTCTGCCGCCGGCTCCGTCGCAGATATCGTAAATTATTCTGTCTTCAAGTCCCAAAATGAGATCGAGACAACGGTTGCCGAAGTCAAGATCGCAGAGCAATACTTTTTTGCCGCTTTGAGCAAGTGAAAGGGCAAGATTTGCGGCAATGGTAGATTTACCGACACCGCCTTTGCAGGAGGTTATCAGTATTTTTTTTGCTGCTTTTTTAAGTTCCTGCATAGTCTTTCTCTCTTTCAATCTAATAATATCACAAGGCTTTGAAGTTTGCAAGTGATATATTATTCGATGCCGAAAAGTGTTTTTGCGTTGTTATACGTCGCCTCGATGACCTCATTTGTCGATATTCCCCTTATTTCGGCGATCCTTTCTGCCGTATAAACGAGGTTGCCGCTGTGGTTTATCTTGCCTCTGTTGGGCGCGGGAGATAAATAGGGCGCATCCGTTTCGATCAAAAGTTTGTCAAGCGGCACCGCTTTTGCCGCAAGCACCACGCTCGATGCGTTTTTGAACGTGACCGTGCCCGAAAAAGAGATGTAATATCCGCGCTTGACAAGCATTGCGGCGCTTTCGGCGCTTCCGCTGTAAGAATGTATGACGCCGCGCACCTCGGGATATCTCGATATGATATCGTAAGTCGCGCCGTGAGCCTCTCTGTCGTGGATGATAACGGGCATATTGCACTCTTTCGCAAGGCGAAGCTGCAAATCGAGCCATTCCATCTGGATAAGTCGGTCTGAAAAATCGTAGTGGAAATCAAGACCTATCTCGCCGATAGCCACTACCTTTTTGTGTCTTAAAAGCGAGATGAGTTCTTTTATACATTCCGCCTTGTTTTTGACAAGCTCCGTATCGTGCGGATGTATCCCCGCCGCGGCATAAACGCCGTCAAATCTTTCGGCAAGCTCGATACATTCGCGCGAGGTCGCAATATCGGTGCCCGCGCACAAAATCTTGCCGACCCCGTTTTTCAAAAGATACGCGATAAGCTCGTCGCGGCTCATTTTGAGATCGTTCATTTCGTCGCCGAAAAAGCGCGGATCGTTATAGTGCGAATGGGAGTCGAATATTAAAGGGCTTTGCATCGCACTTACCTTATCTGACTCTTTCGCCGAGTTCGACCGAATCGTCAAGGAATGCGACCTTGACATCCTTTTCGCCGGATGCCAAAAGCATACCGTGGCTCTCGATGCCCATAAGCTTTGCCGGCTTCAAGTTTGCCACGATGCAGACCTTTTTGCCGATAAGGTCTTCGGGCTTATAAAACTTTGCGATGCCCGACACTATCTGTCTTTGCTCATAGCCCAAATCGACCTTGAGTTTCAAGAGTTTTTCCGATTTTTCGACCTTTTCGCATTCAAGCACCTTTGCGGCGCGAAGCTCTATTGCCATAAAATCGTCAAAGCTTATCTCGGGGAGCTTTTCGGGAGCGCTTTTTGCTTCTCTTTCGGCCTTTGCCGCCAAAATGGCTTTTTTCTTTTCTTCAAATTCTTTGATTATCTCTTCGCCGTCAACTCTTGCAAAGAGCGCGTCGATCTTTTCGACCTTCGTGCCCGCTTTGAGCGCGCCGAACTTAAGTTCTCTTGAATCGCAGCCCAAAGACGCAAATATCTTTTGCGCCGTTTCGGGCAGGAAACATTCGAGCATGGATGCGCCGAGACGGATAGTTTCCAAAAGATTGTAAATGACCGTGCCGAGGCGCTCTTTGTCGCTCTCGTTTTTAGCGAGCACCCACGGGGAGGTCTGGTCTATATATTTGTTCGCTCTGCCGAAAAGCTCGAAAAGAGCCGCGACGGCATCAGAAACGTGATAACTGTCCATATTTTCTTCGCAGCGCTTGATGCAGTCAAGCGAAAATGCGATAAGGTCGCTGTCCACGTCCTCTTTCTTTTTCGGAGCGGGAACGATGCCGCCGAAATATTTTTCGTTCATGGCGACGGAGCGCGAAACGAGGTTGCCGAGGTTATTGGCAAGGTCGGTGTTATAACGCGTGACCATAGCCTCCATCGTGATATTGCCGTCGGTGTTATAGGGCATCTCGGAGAGACAGTAATGCCTTACCGCATCGACGCCGAAGCGGTCGGCAAGCTCATCTGCATACAAAACGTTGCCCTTCGATTTCGACATTTTGTCGTTGCCGAACAAAAACCACGGATGGCCGAAGATCTTTTTGGGCATCGGCTGACCGAGCGCCATCAAGATAATGGGCCAATAGATCGTGTGGAAGCGCATTATATCCTTGCCGATGATGTGAACGTCGCAGGGCCAATATTTTGAATAGAGCTCGCCCTGCTCGTCAACGTCATAGCCGAGACCTGTTATATAGTTCGACAAAGCGTCGATCCAAACATAAATTACGTGCTTGGTATCGAAAGATACGGGAATGCCCCACTTGAACGACGTGCGCGAAACGCAAAGATCCTGAAGACCTGCCTTCAAGAAGTTGTTCACCATTTCTTTTTTGCGGCTTTCGGGCTCTATCCAATCGGGATGATCCTCGATATATTTGAGCAGCCTATCCTGATAAGCGCTCATTCTGAAGAAATATGCCTCTTCTTTTGTGCGGTGTACCTCTGCTCCGCAGTCGGGGCAGCGTCCGTTTTCCACCTGCGTATCGGTATAGAACGATTCACACGGAACGCAATACCAGCCCTCATAGGCGCCTTTATAGATGTCGCCCTGATCATAGAGCTTTTTGAAAATGTGCGAAACTACCCTCTCGTGATCTTCATCCGTCGTACGGATAAATCTCGAATAAGTGGTGTTCATCCTATCCCATATCGCCTTTATCTCCCCGGCAACGGAATCGACGTATTCCTTGGGAGATACGCCCTTTTCTTTTGCGTAGTCCTCTATCTTCTGACCGTGTTCGTCGGTACCGGTGAGAAAATAGACGTCATATCCGCGCAAACGCTTATAGCGCGCAACGGCATCCGCCAAAATGACCTCGTAGGTGTTGCCGATATGAGGCTTGCGCGAAGCATAGGCTATCGCCGTTGAAAGATAAAATTTTTCTTTGCCGTTGTTGTCACATTTACAGTCTTTGCACATATTTATGACCATCGCTTTCACACTCGGCGAAAGCTTCCTTTCTTTTTATGGGCTCGTTTCGGCGACGGTAATGCCGATATTACGGGATGATTTCATATATTTTAACATAATAATATAATAAATTCAACAAAAACGGCACGAAAAGTGAAAATTTCTTCATCCTCTTCACTCTCCGTGCCGATATTTATTTTGCCGATGCGATATATTCTTCAAGGCATAAGCCGCCCTCGTATATCCTTTTTGCGTGATATCTGCCGACAAAGCGGAAATGCCACGGCTCATAGATGATGCCGGTGATATCCGTCTTGTCTTCGGGAAAACGCAGAATAAATCCGAATTTCCACGCATTTGCCGCAAGCCATTTTGCCTCGTCGGTATTGCCGAACGAGGTCTGTGCAGATGCCATATTGTGCATATCGCAGCAAAGTCCCGTCTGATGCTCGCTCGTGCCGGGATATGCCGAATAGGTGGCGACTATCTTTGTCGCCTCTTCTTTTGAAAGTGCGGGGTTTTCAGCCATTTCACCGTCTATGTATGAAGAAAAGAGCGAGGCTTGATATTCATAGGAGCGGTATGCGCTCGTTACGGTGATATCGCCGTAGCCGTGAGCCCTTGCCTCGATGAGAAACGCTTCGAGCGACTTTTCGGCGTCCGTCACCATTTTCTGAACGTTTCTGCCGTCCTTTCGGGTATCGGCAACGTCTGAAAGATCTTCGGGCACATAATCTGCGCCGAGGGGGTTCGAGGAATTTACCAGAATAAGATATTCGCCCGCGTTTTCGGGATTCATATATTTTTCATAAGCAGAAAGATCCGCCGAAAAGCCCATATCGAGCGTTCCTATGCCGCCCTCATCCGAAACGGGATCGAGCGATTCCGATTTTTTCAGCACAAAGCCGACGTTTTCTTTGCCGTCGGGGAAAGATACCGTTATTTTGCGGTTTTCAAGATCTTCTTCGATGCTTATGCCTTTTGTATAATTCTCGATAAACGCAAGCGGAACGTAATATTCGCCGTTTTTGCAGAGCACGGGCTTTGAAAGACGTATCTTCGAGCCGTTTACGACGGCGGCGCCGTCGTTTTTCGAGAATTCGGCATAGTCGTCATAGTCGTCGCCGCAAATGCAGCGCAAGGTGTCACCCTGCCCCGATAGCGTTAGCGAGAGCGCGTTTGCGATCTTTGAAAAGTTTATATACTTTTCGCCGTCTGTTATATAGTCGCTCTTTTGCAGAGCATACTTTTCATCGCCGATATAAAGCGAAAGCTGAACGTTTTTGCCGCCCGAGCGCGAAGAGAAAATATCGAAAAGTATCGACGCCGATATCACGCCCGCAAGCAAGATGACGACCGCGAAAAATACCGCGGTAGCTTTGTTTTTTCTGTGTCTTTTTTCGGCAAGCTGCTTTGTTTTCAGCTCACGTCTTTTGCGCTGCTCGTCAGCCGCTTTTTGATCCTTTGTGCCGTTTTGCGGGATATTTGTCATTGTTCTTCCTCTTTTGTCATTATCATAACGTCGGCATAGGGCAATTCCTTGATAAAATCGCAGAACGTATGCCATTCGTCAAGCTTATGCGCTCTTCTTGCATAATACATATTCGAAAGGTTTTCATAATTCATCGTGACCGTTCGCATCTGATTATAGCTTGACGGCAAAAGCTGTATAAGATCATACCAATATTCTTTTTCTTTGTTTTCGAGATATTTGAGTCTGACCGATTCGATATAATCGACAAACTTCTCTGCCGCCTCTTTTGATGCGGGCGTCAGATGATCGAAGCTGAAATCGCTCATCTCGATGGGCTTTGCGTGTATCTTGTGCATGGTAGATGTGGAATTTGCGACCGTGCCGACTTTATATGTATCGAATTCTTTCCACCAATAGAGCGGAGCCGTGATGTCGGCGCAGACGATGATCTGTCTTATGAATTTTCTGTGATCGGTGCCTGCCGTGCAAAGACGGCGCGCCAAAGATCTGTCGTTTTCGCCGAGTATGAACTTTCCGTTTTCATAGTAACTGTCGCCCTTATCCCAGCTGTTCAAGGGGTTGCGGGCTCCTCTTACGGCGTTATCCATATTGAGTACCGAAATTCTTTCAACCTTTATCATAGCGACCTCCGAAAATGTTTTTGGGGTTAAAAATATTATATACGATTTGTTCTGAAAATGAAAGAGTTTTGTCAATTTATTTATAATTTATTATATCCGCATCAAAACCTCTTGACCTTGTATGCGCAAGAATGTATAATATATGTTGTAAAAATATATTATTAACGAGGCAGGAACCGATGAACAACGGCAATAAAAAATTTTTGGCGATAATCGGCATCATCTTACTTTTCATACCGACCTATATCGCAATAGGCTACTTTATTTCGGAGCAAAACGGCACGGTAACCGACCGCTCGGTCGATAAAATCGAGCTTTGCGACCTTGCGGGCACCGAATATATGATAGACAGGCAGAACAAGGTAGACGATGAATTCATCTCGCTTTTGACGGAGATGAATACCACCGCGCGTTCCGTTTCCTCTTTGCCCGACCCCGTAAAAGACTCTCCCTATTTCACGGTAAGATATGATAAGCACGGCGATATCGCCGAATATCACTACTATATAAGCGCAAACCCGTCAGAGGCTTACTACGTCGATCAGACGGGCGCGGCATATTCGATATCGAAAGGCTGTGCCGAAAAGTTTCTCGAATCTCCCTATGCCATAAGCATTTATCCGGGCGCGGCGTTCCCGCGTCTTTCGGTCGGCAAAACGGAGATCGTGCCGAACACCGCTTCGTGGGCATATAAGATATATTCCGGCGAATATATAAATCCCGCCATCAATACAAAGACCGATGAGCAGACTGCCTCTATCACCGCCGATGCTATATCTCTCGATTTTTCCGCCGTTCCCGATTCTATCGAGATCGAGATCAAAAACGCCGAAGGCAAGGTCGTTTTCAACGATGCCTATGACAAGCTCTCAAATCTCATCATCGACGAGCGCTCCGTTTTCACCGCGTTCGTCAAGGCAAAATGGTATGAGTCATCGACCCTTGCAGGCAGAGGCGAAGCAACATATCAGTTCTTTATCGATGCAAAGGCTCCCGCCGCATTCTATCTTTCACATCCGACAGTCGAGATCGGCAGCTTCGTTATGATCACCGCGCAAAACGTCGATGTTGACGACGAGATCTCAATAACATCGGAGCCGGCGCTCACCACAGCTCCCGTATTCTACGCAGACGGCGAATATATGCGTGCGCTTTTGCCCGTAACTCTCGATACCGCCGCAGGAAAATACAAACTGACCGCCACGGTCGGTCAGCATTCACAGACGATGAATCTTGAGATCGTCGCCGCAAGAAACTTCCGCAATTTTGAGAATCCCGTTCCCACAGATAAAGCGGCTTTACGCTCCGAAGAAAACTTAAAGGCATTCGCCGACGCTTTGGATGCCGCTTTTGCCGAACGCCAGACGACCGTATATTTCTCAGCCGATCCCGTCTTCGGCATCGGCATTGACGCGCCGCTCACAAAGGGCTTCGGCCATTATCGCTACACCAATAACGACACAGCGAACATGTACCGTTCCGACACCGTTGAATACAACGCGCAAAGCGGCACGGCTTTGTATGCGACAAATGCCGGCAAGGTCGTCTATGCCGCTTCCACCGCCTACGGCGGAAACACGGTAGTCATCGACCACGGCCTCGGACTTAAAACGATCTATATGCACATGGGCAAGATAGACGTCAAAGTCGGCGACGTTCTTAACAAAGGCGCCGTCATAGGCTCGACGGGTGCTACCGGCTTTGCCTCCGACAATACCGGATATATCGGTATGCTTGTCGAAAACATTCCCGTATCTCCCTACCTTGTATGGAGCGACGGCGATGGCATCAATATGCTGACCCCCGGCAACTGATTACAAAAGGACTTAATATTATGAGATTTTCCCTTGTGATTCCGATGTATAACGAGGAATCCATTCTTCCCGCAACGCTTAAAACGGTATC